>SXJH01000133.1 GCA_005779435.1 Nitrosomonas sp.
AATTTTCATTCAAACGCTTACCGCTGACATTGCTTAATAAATATAAGTGTGTCATATTTGACCAAACCGCAGCTTATATAAGCCCCTTTTCCCTGTCAAGGCAATATTAGCCCAGTGTTGCACCAAAACAACATTTGCCTGTAAGGTCATTTTTTGCACAAAATCGATCTTATCTTTTGATTGCATAAAACAAGATAAAAATGTTCTTTTGAACGCTCTTTATTCTCTGACAGAATTCAAAACACCATCGTCTCGATGTCATCCTGCGCACTTACAGATAATTATCATGCGGTTAAAATGCCAAATGACTGATCATATCGCCACCACCCAGCAGCTTCATAATCTATTTGCACACAACACACCTTTTCTAGACGTACGCTCTGAAGATGAGTTCTTCAAAGGCAATTTTCCCAACTCATACAATATTCCCATTTTAAACAATCATGAACGTCATCTGGTCGGTACCTGTTATAAACAAAAGGGCAAACAAGCCGCCATTGAATTAGGACACAAACTCGTCAGCGGAGAAATCAAACAAAAACGAATTGAGCAATGGTGCAATCTGGCAAACAGCACTCCCGGAATACATCTTTTCTGCTGGCGCGGCGGCATGCGGTCAAACCTGGCCCGGCAGTGGATGCTGGAAGCAGGCGTCCATGCGCCTCTCATTGAAGGGGGTTATAAAGCACTCAGGCGATATCTGATGCAAGTTATTGATGATACCGCAAACAATACCGCCTTCATCCGGATAGGCGGCAAAACAGGTACAGGAAAAACGGTTTTGATTAGCGAAATCGCACCGAGCGTCGATTTGGAAAAACACGCCGCACATCGTGGCTCAAGCTTCGGTCACACGATAAATCCTCAGCCCTCTCAGCCTTACTTTGAACATAGCGTCGCCATCGATTTGCTACGCATGACCGGCAAAATTACTGGCAAGAATGTAATTTTTATCGAAGACGAAAGCAGAAACATCGGCACCATCGCGATCCCGGAGACATTCTATCAAGCCATGCGACGCTCCCCCTTGGCACTGATCGAAATGCCCCTTGAATTTCGCATTCAGCGAATTCTAAAAGAATATATTGTGGATATGTCGATCGCCTTTCAAACGAAATATCGCGAACGGGGATTTGATTTATTTTCCGATTACCTGCAACAAAGCTTGTTCCGGATACAAAAGCGGCTGGGGCTGGAGCGATACCGGCACTTACACGCGCTGCAACTCAATGCGCTCAACACGCAACTTAACACCGGCAGCATTCATGACCATGCAGCATGGATTATGCAATTACTGACCGAATACTACGATCCTATGTATGACTATCAAATAAAGAAAAACAAAGTGCCGGTAATTTTTCAAGGAAGCTATCGAGAAGTTTCCGAGTGGGCAATGCGTTGTTCGTCAGCATAAATCAACACCTCCACCCCATATCCATCCTATCGTCTTCCGATCAATTACACGCCGTTTTCTTTACCCCAAAATTGCTACTGCCGCGCGAATGCTCGGCAGCGGCAATTTCAGCACGAATTCTCGCAGTCGCTGCAGCCGTAGCTTCTTTGTCCGCTTGCGAGCGCGCGAATACCGCTTCTTTTGCCATGCTCTCAATCGCTTCCCTGGCAGCTGCCGCTTCCAGAGCTTGCGATTCCAAATTGATTCGTTCTTGTATTGCTATCAGCGCGGCTGACTCGGTTCTCGCTTTTTCCAGGGCGATGCGCGTGGCTGCTTTTTCCGCTTCAAGATGCGCTCTGGCCTTGTTGGTTGCGATGATTTTTGCTTGCGCCCGAGTGATCGCCATACTGGTGATTTTTTGCTCGATTTCGAGCCTTTCCGCAACCGCTTGCTTTGCTTCCGCAACGGCTTTGGCACGAATTTCCACATCTTCTTGCAAGCGTTGCTCCAAATCCGCTTTTGCATTTATCTCCTGAGCGATCAGCGCGTCGGTTTGTGCGTTCTTTTCCGCAACGGCTTTTAAGCGCAATTCCGCATCCAGTTTGCTCTTGTTTGCAATTCTGGCGATTTTGTCGGCTTCTGCGTGCGCCTCCGCTTCACGAATAAGCGTTTCGTCGCTTTTTATCCGCTTCTGATGCTCTTTTTCCGCATTTGCTTCGGCTTTTTTTCTTTCGCTCGCAATTCGCTTCGCTTCTTTCTCGATCTGCAATGCCGATTCAGCCGCAGCCAAGGCCTCCGCTTCGATTTGCATTCTTTGTTGCGCTTCATCGAGCAACGAAGATTCCGCAACAAGGCGCGCTTTAATCGCTTCCGCTGCAGCGTTTTCCGTTGCAATAATCGATGCCGCGATCTCGGCGGCGGCTTTTTCCGCACTTATTTTTTCATGTGCTGCGATGGTTGCCTGCCTATCCAATTCGCTTCTTTTTTGTGCTTGCTCAGCAGCAGCGGCTTCGCTCTCAGCTCTTCCGATTGCCGCTTCCGCCGCAATCGCTTCGGCTTGCAATCGTTCTTCTTCCAGCATTTTTGCACGCTGCTCAGCCTGCAAACGTTGCGCTGCATGCTCATTTGCTTGCCGCTCCGCTTGCAGGCGCATCTGAACCTCTTGCAGCGCTTGCTTCTCCGCTTGTTCACGCATCTTGGCCAGCGCCAAAGCTCTTTGCGATTCCTGAATTTTGGTTTTTTCCAGAACTGCTGCGGTGGTTTCGGCCTCGATTCTGGCCAGTGCGGCCAGGCGAGCTTCGTCCGCCAGTTTTGCACGTTCTTGCGCTGCTTCGGCAGCCTTGGTTTCCTCGTGCGCCGCAGCATGCACTTCGTCTAAAGCCATCGCTTCTTGCGCAACGCGTCTTTGCATTTTCTCGACAATTGACGCTTCTACTTTAATCTTGGCTTCCAATAAGGCGTTTAGCGCCTTCTCGGCTTTGATTTTTTCATCGGCTATCAACCGGACTTTCATCTCAAGTTCGCGACGAGCATTCGCTTCCCTCAGCGCCATCGCTTCGGCTTTCGCACGGATGCGCGCCTGCTCGGTTGCCAATGTCTCCGCTTGAACTCTCGCTTCAGCCGCAATTCTGGCGTTGGCTTCCGCTCGCACCCTGGCTTCAGCGGCTACTTTTGCCACATTCTCTATTTCAATGCGTTTGTGCGCCTCTTTAATGGCGCAATCTTCCGCGCTTAATCGTTCCCGGAAAGCGGAATCCAGCAGATTCTTGACGGCTTCCTCGGGCACGAGTTGCAAATCGGGATTCGCCGAAGCTTTTGCTTGCTCCGAATGTTCATCCGATGCAACGTCGTCACCGAATTGCAATTCGGGCGGTCCAGAAATTTTTCTTAAAGAATCGAATAATCGCGACTTGAATGTCATAAAATTTAACCAATTTAACCAAAACCATGACCGTATCTAACTACCGATCACACTGAGAGCAGTGTCCGCAATTTAGCATGATCCGCATTGCAGGCTTAGGAAGAAAAAGGGGGGATAACACGCTTTGTTTACCGCTACTAAAAATTGCATTGCTTGCTTGAATCCGAAAAATCTTTAATAACCGGCATTTTCTCCAATTTCCCATCCGCTATAATGGCGGCCTTGTCTGCATTATTGGCTTAATAAATCCATGGAACTCGAAAAAAGCTTTGATCCTAAGCACATAGAAAATCGTTGGTACGCCGGCTGGGAGTCTGCGGGGTATTTCAAACCAGCCGCGACAGCCGAGCAGTCCGCCTACTGCATTATGTTGCCGCCGCCCAACGTTACCGGCACGCTGCACATGGGACATGCCTTTCAGCACACCTTGATGGATGCGTTGACACGTTATCACCGCATGCTGGGCGATAACACCTTATGGCAACCGGGAACGGATCATGCCGGTATCGCGACGCAAATCGTGGTTGAGCGCCAACTGGATCAACAAAAACTGAACCGCCGCGATATGGGACGGGAAGCTTTTCTCGAACGCGCGTGGCAATGGAAGGAGGAATCCGGTTCCACCATCACGCGGCAAATGCGCCGCCTGGGCACGTCATGCGACTGGACGCGCGAGCGCTTTACCATGGATGCGACGCTATCGCGCGCAGTGACCGAGGTTTTCGTACGTTTATACCGCGAAGGATTGATTTATCGCGGCAAGCGCCTGGTCAATTGGGATCCGGTATTGCAAACGGCGGTTTCCGATCTGGAAGTCGTTTCCACCGAAGAAAACGGCTCGCTGTGGCATATCCGCTATCCGCTGGAATTGCCGGACGGCTCCTTGGAAGATCCTGACGAAGCGCTGATTGTCGCGACCACACGCCCGGAAACCATGCTCGGCGACGTTGCGGTTGCGGTGCATCCCGACGATCCGCGTTACCGGCATCTGATCGGCCGCCATGTGCGACTGCCGCTGTGCGAACGCACCATCCCGATCATTGCGGATACTTACGTCGACCTAGAATTCGGCACCGGTTGCGTCAAGATCACACCGGCGCACGATTTTAACGATTATCAGGTCGGGCAACGGCATCATTTGATTCCAATCAATATTTTCACGTTGGACGGAAAAATCAACGAATTTGCACCGGAACAATACCAGGGCATGGATCGTTTCGACGCGCGCAAGAAAATCATCGCCGACCTGGAAGCGCAGGGTTTTCTGATGGAAACCAAGCCGCACAAACTGATGGCGCCGCGCGGCGACCGCACCAACACCATCATCGAACCGATGCTGACCGATCAATGGTATGTGGCAATGGAAGGATTGGCCAAGCGCGGATTGGGAGTAGTCGCCGATGGTCAAGTCAAATTCACACCGGACAATTGGGCGCATGTCTACAACCAATGGCTGGAAAATATTCAGGATTGGTGCATTTCGCGGCAATTGTGGTGGGGGCATCGTATTCCGGCCTGGTACGACGAGGACGGCAATGTTACCGTGGCGTACGATCTGGCCGAAGCGCAGCAATTGTCCGGCAAAACCAATTTACGGCAAGACGACGATGTGCTGGATACCTGGTTTTCATCGGCGTTATGGCCATTCTCGACGCTCGGTTGGCCGGACGATACGCCCGAGCTGAAAACTTTCCTGCCGACTTCGGTGCTGATCACCGGTTTTGACATCATTTTCTTCTGGGTGGCGCGCATGGTAATGATGTCGCTGCATTTCACCGGCAAGGTACCGTTCCGGGAGGTCTATATCACCGGCCTGATCCGCGACGCAGAAGGGCAAAAAATGAGCAAATCCAAAGGCAATGTGCTCGATCCGCTCGATTTGATCGACGGTATCGCATTGCCGGATTTGATCGCCAAACGCACCACCGGCTTAATGAATCCGAAGCAAGCCGAATCGATCGAGAAAAATACCCGCAAGCATTTTCCCGACGGCATTCCGGCCTTCGGCACCGATGCGCTGCGCTTCACTTTCGCCAGCCTGGCATCGCATGGACGCGATATAAAATTCGATATGCAACGCTGCGAAGGCTACCGCAATTTCTGCAACAAACTGTGGAACGCGACGCGCTATGTGCTGATGAATTGCGAAGACAAAGACACCGGACTGGATGAAGCATTGCCGTTAGCTTATTCGGCAGCGGATCGCTGGATCGTCAGCCGCCTGCAGCAAGCCGAGCTTTCCATCGCACAAGCTTTCGCCAATTACCGTTTCGATCTGGTCGCGCGCGAACTCTACGAATTGGTATGGGATGAATATTGCGATTGGTATGTCGAATTGGCCAAAGTGCAATTGAATTCTTCTGCAGCAGCGGTGCAACGTGCCACACGCCGGACGCTGGTGCGCGTCCTGGAAACCATGCTCAGGCTCGCGCATCCGGTGATTCCGTTCATCACGGAAGAGCTGTGGCAGAAAGTCGCGCCATTGGCGGGAAAACAAGGCAGCAGCATCATGACGCAACCTTATCCGATTGCCGATTCGACGAAAATCGATCAGTCCGCAAACGAAAACATTCAGTTGCTCAAAGATATGGTAAACGCTTGCCGCACCTTGCGCGGTGAAATGAATCTATCGCCCGCACTCAAAGCGCCGCTGTTGGTATCCGGCGACCGGCAAGCGTTGGCACATTTTGCGCCGTATCTGGTTGCATTGGCTAAACTGAGTAGCGTGGACATTCAATCCGACGATTTGCCCACTGCCGATGCGCCGGTATCGATTGTGAAAGATTTCAAGCTGATGCTGAAAATCGAAATCGATGCCGCCGCCGAGCGCGAACGGTTAAGCAAGGAAATTGCGCGCATCGATACGGAAATCGCCAAGGCGCAAGCGAAACTATCGAACCCGAGTTTCGTCGAGCGCGCGCCCGGTAACGTTGTCGAGCAGGAAAAAGAAAGACTGTCCGCGTTTAGCGCAAAACGCGACAGCCTGGATGAGCAATTGAAAAAACTGAATTGACTTAACAGGCCGTTAAAAAACGTTTTCGAGGCAGCCGATGCAAGGCAAAAACAGGCGAAAAGGCGCAGTTTATGCATAATAAATGAGCATTTTGAGCCTGTTTTTAACACCGCAGCGGCAACGCAGATAGTTTTTCAACGGCCTGTTAAGCGGCGCGTTATCGGCTACAACACGTAGCGCGCCAAATCCTCGCTTTGCGACAGATCCTTGAGCCGTTTGTCGACATAGGCGGCGTCGATCACGATGGTTTCGCCGCTGTGTTTCGATGCATGGTACGAAATATCCTCCAGCAATTTTTCCATCACGGTATGCAGCCGCCGCGCACCGATGTTTTCGGTTTTACCGTTGACCGAAAACGCGATTTCCGCCAAGCGCTTGATCGCATCCTGGCCAAATTGCAGTCGAATACCTTCGGTTGCAAGCAAGGCCTCGTATTGCCGCGTCAGACAAGCATCGGTATTGGTCAGAATCTGCTCGAAATCGCTGACGCTGAGGCTGGCCAGTTCAACGCGGATCGGGAAGAATAGCCGACCGGGAAGTTGAGGCAATACTAAAACTAGCCATCAGGGACTATGGCCATGTGAAATGTGAGGATGGGGGAACCGTTGGGGATTTGGCCAAAGC
>SXJH01000020.1 GCA_005779435.1 Nitrosomonas sp.
CGGATCTATATTTGACTTTTGACGGAGCCTGACATAGAATCACCGGCTCTTTTTTGAATTTGCAGGACAGGTTTTCGTGAAAACATTTTCAGCCAAACCACACGAAGTAAATCATGACTGGTTCGTCATTGATGCGACCGACAAAGTACTGGGTCGCTTGGCTTCGTTGATCGCTCATCGCTTGCGCGGCAAGCATAAGCCCATTTACACGCCGCACGTTGACACCGGCGATTATATCGTCGTCGTTAACGTCGATAAAATTCGCGTAACCGGCAATAAGCTGGACGATAAGATTTATTATCGCCATTCCGGTTATCCGGGCGGTATTTACGCAACGCCGTTGAGAAAAATGCACGCACGTTTCCCGGCGCGACCGCTTGAAAAAGCAGTCAAGGGTATGCTGCCCAAAGGCCCGCTCGGTTACGCGATGTTAAAGAAATTAAAAATTTATGCAGGCGACACACACCCTCACGCTGCACAGCAACCTAAACCACTGGAAGTCAGAGCATAACTATGGCTACGCAATACAATTACGGAACAGGGCGGCGCAAAAGCGCGGTAGCCCGCGTGTTTATCAAGCCGGGAAAGGGCGCGATCATTATCAACGATAAAGCGATTGACGATTACTTTTCACGCAAGACAGGACGCATGATCGTCAGACAGCCGCTGGAATTGACGAACAACGCCAATACATTCGACATCATGGTTAATATCCATGGCGGCGGAGAATCGGGTCAGGCCGGTGCGGTGCGTCATGGCATTACCCGCGCTTTGATCGATTACGATGCGACACTGAAACCCGTTTTAAGCAAAGCGGGTTTGGTGACTCGCGATGCACGCGAAGTAGAGCGTAAAAAAGTTGGTTTGCGCAAAGCGCGCCGCCGTAAGCAATTCTCTAAACGATAACGTTATCGTTACTCGAGTCTTATAAAAAAGCCGCCTTAATCAAGGCGGCTTTTTTATTTAATATCTGGCAAAATGTCGATTCAAAAGAAAAAATAAAAAAGGAGTTGCAATGATTAATGTGGGTATCGTCGGAGGTACGGGATATACGGGGGTAGAGTTGCTTCGCTTGCTGGTGCAGCATCCGAAGGTAAAAATCAAAGCGATTACCTCACGGGGGGAAGCTGGCATGCCCGTTGCGGACTTGTTCACCAATTTGCGCGGACATATCGATCTTAAGTTCAGCGATCCGGCCGATGCAAAGCTGAACAAATGCGATGTCGTGTTCTTCGCCACTCCCAACGGTATTGCCATGCAGCAAGCGGAATCCTTGCTCCAAGCCGATGTTAAAGTGATCGATCTGGCTGCCGACTTCCGCATCAAAGACGTTGCGGAATGGGAGAAATGGTATGGCATGCAGCATGCCTGTCCTCATTTGGTTGCCGAGGCGGTCTACGGTTTGCCCGAAATCAATCGCGACGAAGTGAAAAAAGCACGTCTGATCGCCAATCCAGGATGCTATCCGACAGCCGTGCAACTCGGTTTCTTGCCGTTGATTGAAGCCGGTGCTGTCGATACGGATCATCTCATCGCCGATGTTAAATCCGGTGTATCCGGCGCAGGAAGAAAAGCCGAAGTGCATACGCTGCACGCTGAAGCCTCCGACAATTTCAAAGCTTACGGTGTTCCTGGTCATCGGCATCTTCCCGAGATAAAGCAAGGACTGTCCAAAGCGGCCAAACATCCCGTCGGCCTCACCTTCGTCCCTCATTTGGTGCCGATGATTCGCGGCATTCACGCAACGCTGTATGCCAAGCTCACAAAAAAAGTCGACCTGCAGGCGTTATATGAGAAACGCTATCGAAATGAAGCATTCGTCGACGTATTGCCCGCCGGGAAACATCCGGAAACTCGTTCGGTGCGCGGCTCCAATCTCTGCCGCATTGCCGTGCATCAACCGCAAGGCGGGGATACGGCGGTGATCCTGTCGGTAACGGACAACTTGGTTAAAGGGGCTGCAGGACAAGCCATACAAAACATGAATATCTTGTTCGGCTTACCCGAAACCATGGGTATCGGCCAAGTTCCGCTGTTGCCTTAAAAACTTATCCGGTGTTCAACTTGTTCAGAAAAAAACCGGGAATTCTGGCTGCTCGCTTGGTCGTTCGTGCCCGCCCCTCGTGGCAAGATCGACTCGCCGTTGCAATAATCGGTTGCGTATTTCTGGCCGCATTCGGTTGGGGCATGTATGAAGCCGGTAAGCATGAGGCGCTGGAGCAGCAAGACGATTTTGAGCAAAGCGAACGCCCGGATGACGCCCATGAGAAACTGCCGAGCTATAGCTTTAATCCGAGCGCTTGCCGTCAAACCAAAAAACAAAAGCTATGCGGCGAGATCGGCGATTTGACCCAGCAATTGCAAATCAATACCACATCCAATCAGAATCTGACCGTGCAAGTCAAAACACTGGCAAGCGAAAACGATCAACTGAAAGAAAAACTGGCATTTCTTCAACACCTGCTATCCGGCAATAACAAAACAGGTATTTCTGTCTATCAATTCAGTCTGAAAGAAACGCAAACCTCGGGTATTTACCGTTATGCGTTGACTTTGCTGCAAGGCGAGGAAAAGAACGGCGATTTCAAGGGCAATCTGAGATTCCAAGTGCAATTATTGCAAAACGGACACAGCAAGACCATACCGCTTACCGGCAAGCATTCCAAGCGGGATTTTCCCGTCAATTTTAAATCGTTGCATCGATTCGAAGAAAGCTTCAAAGTGCCGCCCAATGCCGTTGTTGAGGGCATTCAAGTGCAAATCTTCAAACATGGCGAAAGCAAGGCGCTATTGACCGAAATCGCCAAACCGGCATCGTGAAGGAGACAAGACCATGTTCGGGAAAAAGAAAAATCACCTGCACCATCACATCGATACATTGATCGGTGCCAATACGCAGATTACCGGCGACATCAACTTCTCCGGCGGCTTGCGGATCGACGGCCGTATCGTAGGCAATGTCATTGCAACCGGCGATCAACACAACAGTACGCTGGTATTGAGCAATGAAGGCAGCATTCAAGGAAATATCAAAGCTGCCAATGTGGTTCTGAACGGCACGGTGACCGGGTCGATACAAGCGGCCGATTATTTGGATTTGCAAGAACATGCCAAAGTATACGGCGACGTTTGTTACGGTTCTATGGAAATTCAACTGGGCGCATCGGTTGAGGGCAAAATGACCCATCAAAGCAAATCGGAGATCGGCCTGTTAACGGCAAATATAACCGACCGTTCCGAAGCGCAATAAATCAGCGTTTCCCGAAGTTTCATTCGGCGGCTTGCTTTGTAGGGCGCGCGCTTGAAAATCCTTTTGGGCCGCCAGCGGATCGAATGCGGGTTGACGGTGACTGGGCAATAGCGAGCGGATGGTTTGCCGCCTATAATGCCGGGCATTGCGGAGCACAAAAACAATTATGAACGACATTTTTCTTTGTTATTCAAAGCAAGACATCGATGCTGCGCTGCGGCTGGTGCAGCTTCTTGAGGCGGAAGGCTGGCGTGTTTTTATCGATAAGAAAACCCAGATAGGCCGTCGCTGGCATAAAGAAATCGAACGCGAATTGCATAGCGCAAAAGCGGTGGTGGTGCTGTGGTCGGCGACTTCTCGCGACAGCGATTTCGTGCTGGAAGAAGCGGAATACGGTAAGCGTAACAGCATTCTTTTTCCGGCGTTCATCGAAGCTGTGGAATATCCTTACGGATTCGGACGCATACAAACTGCGGATTTGATCGGATGGAATAATCAGCCGGGGCATGCCGGTTTGGTGCAGCTTTTGGATTCGCTGCGATTGCATTTGAATGGCGATGCGCCATCCATCGCCAAATCGCCGTTAATCTCCGGCCAAACCTTCCGCGACACATTGCGATCCGGCGGTGAAGGGCCATTGATGACGGTGATTCCCGCAGGGCGTTTCATGATGGGATCTCCCAAGGATAAACGCGGCAGGAGTGCTGACGAAGGCCCGCAGCATGAGGTGGTTATCGCGCAGCCGTTTGCATTGGGCGTTTATGCGGTGACTTTCGACGAATACGACCGGTTTTGCCGGGAAGCCGGGCGAGAAAAGCCAAGCGATCAAGGGTGGGGGCGGGAAAACCGCCCGGTTATCAACGTTTCCTGGTGCGATGCGCAAGCGTACTGTGCTTGGCTGTGCGAGCAAACCGGACTGCTCTACCGCTTGCCGAGCGAAGCCGAATGGGAATATGCCTGCCGTGCCGGAACCGCGACGCCGTTTAATACCGGAGACACGATCCATTCCGATCAGGCAAACTTTGGTATGGCGCATAAAAAAACACTGCCGGCCGGTTCATTTCCGCCGAATAAGTTGGGTTTATGCGACATGCACGGCAATGTCTGGGAATGGGTGCAGGATTGCTGGCATGAAAACTATCGAAATGCGCCGGTCGACGGTTCGGCGTGGCTGGAGGCCAGCGGCGGCGATTGTAATCGCCTGGCGGTTCGGGGTGGGTCGTGGGTCAACGATCCACTGGACCTTCGATCAGCTAACCGCATCGGGTTCATCACCGGTATTGCGATCAATACTCTTGGCTTTCGCATCGCTAAGGCTTTATGACTTTGATCTTTGCGCTTTTGTCCTTTGCGGGGTGCAGGGGCTACGCCCCTGCGGGTTTGATTTTCGGTTTGGTAGGGTGAATGAGCGAAGCGTCATCCACCATGATGCTTGTTTCGTTTGCCGCCACTCGGTGCATTGCGCCAAATGGCGCTCTACAAATCTTCCGCCTCGATCCCTGTTAAATCCTCGACATCGGCGAGTTTTGCCAGCAAGCCGGTGTAATTTCTCAGTTGCGCTTGCAGGGCTTGCAACTCCCGGCGGAATTGCCGGCATTGTTCAGGTAAGGCGAATGCGCCTTGCTGGCTTTTGCGGTGCCATTTGGCGGTGAACGGACGCACGATTTGATTCAGCACCACGATGGCGATCCGGGCGAATTGAATGCAGTCGCGGCCATGCGTTTTGAGCGTTTGTCGCGTGATGTCGAACAAATCGTGAATACTGGCCAGCGCGGTTTGTTCCACGCCCTCCTCGTCCGGCAGCGGTTGTGTGGCGATGCGCGTGAGCAGTTCGACGTATAAATCCCAGGCGGCGGCTTTGTCGGGGTCTGAGGGTTTCCATTCCATTTCACCGATAAGGGCGTTGACTTTCAGGCCGGTGAGTTTCCAGTTTTCAAACAGGTCGTTGATTTTCATGGTGTCATGCGTGCGATTCGATGGGTGGAGTGTCGCTCAAGGATAGAGCAGCAGCAAGCGATAACCCACTGCGTTCAGTTGACTGCTGTCAAAGTCCAGGCGGATTTCGAGGTCGTGCCGGGGTTTGAGGAATGGCTCGTTCTTTTTCTCATCGAGCAAGTAATCCTGCGCAGTGAATATCTTGCTGGCAATGGTATTTTCTTTCGCATCCAGCAATAGCAGGTGTACTGCGGGCAATGCTTGCGGGAAAGGAGCATGATTGTGGATGGTTGCTTGCATCGTGGTTATTTCCGGTTGCCGCGCGGCGTTTTTTTGCAAGTCGGATGATTCGATGCCCAGCAGCTTGATTTCTTGCGGATAAGGAACGGTGCAGCCAAGCCGGTTGCAGTAGTGTTCCAGAGACGGCCTGATTTTGGGCAGGGCGACGGTCAGTTCCGTGCGGTAGTGATATGCAAGCTGCCCGATCAACAGCAACAGCAGAACGATGTTGACCGATCCCCATAGCCATGACGAGGATTTCTCGGGCACGGTATCGTCGAATAATCGATCCGGGGTGCCGCCAGGTTGAGGGCTCCAGTCGAAATCGGCCGGTTGTGCGGCCAAGGCGTCCGGCGGCATAGCGATTGCCGAGCTATCGAACACCTGGATTCTACGCGGCCTTGACGGGGACGGGTATTCGATGGCGGATTCATTGACGGTGATCAGTGTGGCCAGTCCGTTGAATACGCGCTGACAGTGGCCGCAACGAACGTCGCCGCCGTGCGCTTGCAATTGCGAGGAATTGACGCGGAATATGGTATTGCAACTTGGGCAGAACGTCACGAGCGCCATACGCTATTGCCTATATCGAAAGAGAATCATTGCCGCCGCCGGGTGTTATCGCACCGGCGGCATTATTTCATCTTTTGCTGCCGGTTAACAACACCCAGCCTTCTTGTTCGTCGGCGACTTCCATCTCGAACCAGCGTTGATAAACTTGCCTGACCTCTTCCGCTTGTTCTTGCAGAATGCCGGATAGCGCGATATGGCCTTGGGGGCGCACCGCTTGCGCGAGGATGGGTGCAAGAATCGTCAACGGATTTGCCAGAATGTTGGCAACGACGATATCCATTGCGGCATTGCATTCCTGCGACTGGTTCGTTGCGCTGAATACAAATTGCGCCGGGTCGCAATCGTTGCGCAGCGCGTTGTCCAGACTGGATTTGATCGCTTGCGGGTCGATATCGATGCCGCACGCATGGCTGGCGCCGAGTTTTAATGCCGCAATCGCCAGAATGCCGGAACCGCAACCGTAATCCAGCACTTTGTCGCCGGGTTGCACGCGCCGATCCAGCCACTGCAAGCAAAGCTGCGTGGTCGGATGGCTGCCGGTACCGAAAGCCAAACCGGGATCGAGAATCAGATTGATCGCATCGGGATCGGGCAATCGATGCCAAGTGGGGACGATCCACAGCCGCGACGAGATTTGAATCGGATCGAATTGGGATTGCGTCAGGCGAACCCAGTCTTGTTCTTCGACATGCTCCACGCGGTATTGGGGAAGGCATTCAAGTTGCGCTATTTCCGCAGCGTGTTTCAGGATGGTTTCGATAGCCGCATCTTGGCCGAACATTGCGGAGACTTCGGCGTTTTGCCAGATTTCGCCGCCCGGTTCTCCGGGTTCGCCGAACAGCATTTGTTCGTCTTGCGTGTCGGCAGCGGCGTCGTGAATGTCGACCGATAGTGCGCCTTGTTCCATCAGCGCATCGCTCAATAATTCGGCATGTGCCGAATCGGTTTTAATGATTAGCGTGATCCAAGCCATGCCGGTTACGGACAAAGATCGGCGAGCGGACAATCACTCGGTTTTGTTGTGCAATGCAAGCTTCTGTTCCAAATAGTGGATCGAAGCGCCGCCCCGCAGGAACGTGGCATCGTTGAGCAAGTCGCGATGCAACGGGATATTGGTTTTGATGCCGGTGACCACCATTTCGGACAACGCGATGCGCATGCGTGCAATCGCCTGATCGCGCGTATCGCCGTAAGTGATGATTTTGCCGATCATCGAGTCGTAATACGGCGGAACCATGTAATTATGATAAACGTGCGAATCGACGCGCACGCCGGGGCCGCCCGGTGCGTGGTATTGCGTGATGCGCCCGGCGGAAGGGGTGAGCTTGTAAGCGTCTTCCGCGTTGATACGGCATTCGATGGCGTGCCCTTTGAATACCACGTCTTTCTGATCGATGGGTAGCGCATGACCGGCGGCGACATTGATTTGCGCTTGCACCAGATCGATGCCGGTAATCGCTTCGGTGACCGGGTGTTCC
>SXJH01000134.1 GCA_005779435.1 Nitrosomonas sp.
CATCACCAAGCCTTTTTCCCCCCGGGAATTGCTGGCGCGGATCAAAGCCGTACTGCGCCGGCGATTGCCGGAAATGTCGGACGAAGTCATCGAAATCGGCGGCCTAAAGCTGGATCCCGTTACCCATAGAGTATATGCGCAAGCCGACGATAATAATGTCAAAGCGGAAAAACTTTTATTGGGCCCAACGGAATTCCGCTTATTGCATTTTTTGATGACTTATGCGGAGCGTGTGCATTCACGCACACAGCTATTGAATCGTATCTGGGGCGATCATGTTTTTATCGAAGACCGTACCGTTGATGTTCATATCCGCCGGTTGCGAAAAAACCTTGAATCTGTTGGTAAAGAGCATTTAGTACAAACTGTCAGAGGGACAGGATATCGCTTCTCGGTAGAAAAAAGCGAAGAAAGCGTCGAATAACCGAATCGCCCTTTTTTCCCGAAAACAAGGCTTATCACACACAGGGGATCTTGACATCATGTTTTTTTGGATTCAGAACCCCGAACAAAGATTCACTATTCGACAGTTAGCCGGATCATCAAAGGAGAACGGGGTTCATGGTACTTCCGACAACTACTGCATTGCCTTTGTAATTAACTTAGATAACTTGTAGAACTCACCAAAATACTCGGTTCCCGGAGTTGCTTTTTGCTTAAACTCGGTCAGCAACAATCGCTTAAGTTTTTGCTTTGCAGACTTCGCCTCTTCGTTAGTGCCGCCCATCACTTGTTGAACCAATTCTCCATTTGTTCCATAAACCGCATTACGGACGCTCTCAGGGAGTAAGCCTTCAATTTTGTTACGGCCACCCCCATTAATTCCAACTGCGGAATAGTGTTTCAACTTCTCCAGTCCGAGTCCTTGTAACAGTTTAGAAAGACCGTTTTCGGCATCAAGGTCGAATGTAATAAAGAATCTGTCATATCGGCGCATGATGAAACGTAGCAAAACGCCATTATTAATGGCTCCTGTGCCACCATATGCAAAAACCTCACCGTCAAAGTTGAGCCGATGCACACCATGTGACTCATCCCTGAGCATTTCGAAGTATTCCTTGTCGATGTCGCCTTCGACGAGAAGAATTCGGCTAGTCCGGGAAAAAAACAACTCTCTCCATGGCTCAAATTCAGGGTTCGCAAGGCCAAGATTTTGAGCGAACGGTTCCATCCAATTCTCGGTTCCGACTTCTATTCTTTCGGTGCATCGTAGCTGACCACCTTCCGACCTGCGACGCAGCAAGACGTTACTTTCCGGTCGTTGCTGGCTCAGAAAATACGGACTGTGAGTTGCAACCAACACCTGTACTTTGAACTCTTCGCACAAATCCTGAATTAACCGGCCAAACTCAGCTTGAGCGGAGGGGTGTAAGAAACTCTCTGGCTCCTCTATAACCAAAATTGGAGCCAGCTTTGTGTCATCGTCAGTCGATTCGCTCAGCTTCTTTGCTTTGAATAGGGTCAATAGGATATGAGTACGATTTCTAGTGCCGCTTCCCCACTCATCAAGTGCCACATCAAGTTTCTTGTCTCCTAACGTGATATTGATTGGAAGAAAATCCAATGCAAGCTTTGGCGCAGAAAGACCTACCGTGTACTTTTCTTCCAATCGACCTAGTAAATCGGAGATGTCTTTTTGGTGCTTCTTGGCAAAGCTAGAGATCGTTTTTGACAGCTTGTCTCGATCCTTTACAAGCTGTTCACGATCAGTTTTTGAAAGTTCGCCAAAAAGATCGGTCAACTGATTTCGCGTTCCAAATGGGTCTTTAGGTTCTGTTGAGTTATAGAACTGAAATGCGCCAGAATTTCTAATCGTCTTGAATAGGGTGCGCGACTTGAATGAATCTAGTTGGCTTTCACCATGGGTGACCACTAGCTCAGGCTGATCCTTATCTCGGTTGTATTCTGCCGACAAATGCAAAGTGATTGATGGAACAACATCTCCGATTTTGAAGAATTCATCGGCAAGTTTAAATACGGCTGCATCTCTCATTCGATCAACTTCAAGCGTAATCGAAAACTTGATCGGCTCAACCGAATTCTTTTCTTTCCAAGCGGGGAAGTGTTGTGGGAAGTTGATTTCCTCGTCTCTGTATCTAAATCGACGCTCCGGCTCGAATAACATCTTCAATACTCTGAGGAGATTGGATTTTCCCGAGTTGTTCTTTCCGCTGATTGCAGTATAGAAGGACGGAAATTCGACGCTTAAATCTTCAATACTTCTGAAGTTGATTAGAGTCAGATTAGATATTTTCATCGCGTATCGGCTTAACAAAGGGGCACTGGGGTTTGTGCTACCCCGATGCAGATTGGTTGAAACATAACGTAATATATACGACATTTTCTGTCGTAGCGTAACTGAATCGCCTCTGTTTTTTCTGAAGATAAGATTTATCGAACTCGCTGAAAAAACAGATCGCCCCCATTCCCCTCGCCCTCCTACTGCACAACCAACGAACTCGGATGTTGCACCAGTATTGAATAGCGATCTTTGCTTCGGGCAACCCAACCGCGAATTTCCAAGGATTTGCCGACGTAAGCCGATATTTCCGGAAATAATTTGAGGTTGCTGTTGGCGATACGTACGTCGACCTTATCGTTAAAAATCAGCCGGGTATATTTTTTGTTGGTTTTAACGGTGACCGGAGAACCGATGAATCGTTGCCAGCCTTTGGTATGACCGGCAATTTGCGTAATGGGGCGAGGCTGATATTCCGGCATTGCCCAAACGCCGAGTTTTTTCTTTTCGGCGTGTTGTTGCGCCTGGATCAGTTTGTCGGTATAGCGCAGGTTAGGCGGAACAATGCTGAGCGTCCCCAGTCCGTTTTGCAGCAAAGCAAGGTTGATGTGTTTGCCATCGGGCAAGAAAACATAGGCAAGCTGGCGTTTGTATTTGTCTTTTTTCTCCTGATCGAATTCCAGAAACACTTCTTTTCCCTGCAACAAATTCTGCAGCCATTTTTTTGCCGCAACTCCGCCGGATTCTTCGCTGCGCACGCGGCTTTCGATTTCCGGCGTATTCACGCCGAGCAAACGTATTTGCTTGCCGCCCTCCAGCGTAATCGTATCGCCATCGTATACTTTGTCGACTCGATACAACCGACGCTGTACTTGCGTACGGATTTGCATTTGCTGCGCACCGGCGGACGGCGTATCGGAATAAGTGACGCGCCCCCGCTCGTCGACATTGCGGTAGATGGTGCTCGCAAAAAGCGCCGGTGCCGCGATGAGCAGCAATAAGCCGATAACCCGGTAACATCGCTTGTTGTAAAACATATCGGTCGACAGCATTAATCCCGATGCGGCTTAACCGGTCACGGCAGGACGGCAAAATGCACGGCGAAATGAAATGTGGCAAAATGAAAAATTTAGCATTCGATCGTTCTCATGATTGGTTGGCGTAATAGACCGTTGAATGCGCAATATATCAGTTAACGGTCACTTGGTTTGATCGAAAAATCGCCGGTTTTCGCCTGGATTTTTGCATGTAATGTATTACGGGAGCTCTACAACGAATGGAAATCGACAAATTAATTGATGCGACTTTCGAGCCGGTTTCAAACGCGGTGGCATCGGTTATTTTCTACAGCATTCGACTGCTCGATCTTGAGATCAAGCTGATTTTGATTTGGCTGGTCATAGCGGCACTGTTTTTTACGTTTTATCTCGGCTTCATCAATATCCGTTATTTTGCGCATGCCATCGACGTTCTGCGCGGCAAGCACGATCATGGCAGGCCGAACGGTCAAATCAGCCGTTTTCAGGCGTTGATGACATCGTTATCGGCCACCATCGGATTGGGCAATATCGCCGGCGTCGCCGTAGCGATTTCCGTCGGCGGGCCGGGTGCCGCGTTCTGGATGGCGCTCATGGGCGTGCTCAGCATGTCGACCAAATTTGCCGAGGTGACCTTGGGCGTCAAATACCGCCAATACGGCTCTGCACACGATCCAAACATGATTTCCGGCGGCCCGATGTATTACTTGCACAGCGCGTTCGATCGGCTGCAACAACCGCGCATGGCAAAATTTATGGCGGGGCTGTTTGCGGCTTGTTGCATCGGCGGCACCATCGGCGCCGGCGGATTGTTCCAAGCCAATCAGGCGTACCAGCAAGCACTGGTGGTGACGGGCGGCGATGCCAGTTTCATCGCGGACAAAGGCTGGTTGTTCGGCTTATTCATGGCGGTGCTGGTGGGCATGGTCATCATCGGCGGAATTCAATGGATCGCTGCGGTGGCCGGGCGCATCGTACCGGTCATGGCGGTTATTTATGTGATCGCGGGATTGGTCGTGATCGGCGTGCATCATGCGGCTATTCCCGGCGCCATCAAAACCATTTTTGAATTGGCGTTGTACCCCGAAGCCGGTATCGGCGCGCTGATGGGCGCTTTGTTGATGGGTGTTCAGCGCGCCACCTTTTCCAACGAAGCGGGGTTGGGATCGTCGGCGATTGCGCATGCGGCGGTAAAAACCGATGTGCCGGTCAGTCAGGGCATGGTGGCGATGCTCGGGCCGTTCATCGATACGGTGGTGGTTTGCATGATTACGGCCTTGGTCATCGTCATTTCCGGCGCATATGTCGAAGGCAGCGGCATCGAAGGCGTGCAATTGGCTTCGCGCGCGTTTGCTTCCGGGATTTCGTGGTTTCCATATGTGTTGGCGCTGACGGTTTTCCTATTCGCTTATTCGACCATGATTTCGTGGTCTTATTACGGCTTAAAGTGCACCACGTATTTGTTCGGCGAACGCATCATGGTCGATCGAATTTATAAGCTGCTGTTTTGCTTATTTATCGTCATCGGCGCCTCGTCGCAGCTATCCCACATCATCCTGTTCACCGATGCCATGGTATTTGCCATGGCGGTTCCGAATATCATCGGCTTGTATATGCTGGCGCCCGAGGTCAAACGCGACTTGCAAGCTTATCTACGCGACTTGCAGCAAAAAAGAAACGGATAAAACATCTTTCCACCGCGAAAGTACATTAAAATTGACACCGCTTTTAACAGCGCGAACAAAACAACAATTAAAACACCACTTATCGGCTTAACGGCACAGCATGGCATCCGAAAATCTCATCGACATCAAGGATCTGAATTTTTCCTACGATACGCGCGCCATTTTAAAAGGCATCAACATGACGATGCAGCGCGGCAAAGTGATCGCCATCATGGGCGGAAGCGGATCGGGCAAAACCACGCTACTCCGGTTAATCGGCGGCACGCTGCAACCCTCTTCCGGTTATGTGAAATTCGCCGGGCAGGTCGTGCATGAGCTTAACCGCGATGCCCTGTTTACATTGCGCCGCAAGATGGGCATGTTGTTTCAATTCGGCGCGCTGTTTACCGATCTGTCGGTGTTCGATAACGTCGCATTCCAAATGCGCGAGCACACCGATCTGCCCGAATCGATGATTCGCGATCTGGTGTTGATGAAACTGCATGCCGTAGGGTTGCGCGGCGCACATCGTTTGATGCCGAACGAATTATCCGGCGGCATGGCGCGGCGGGTGGCTTTGGCGCGTTCGATCGCACTCGACCCGATGTTGATCATGTACGACGAGCCTTTTACCGGACTCGATCCGATTTCGTTGAGCGTCATCGGCAATTTGATCCGCCGTTTGACCGACACATTGGGCATGACGTCGATTGTGGTAACGCACGACGTTCAGGAATCGCTGAAAATCGTCGATTATGTCTACTTCATCGCCGACGGCGTCATTGCCGCCGAAGGTACGCCGCAACAAGTACGCGATTCGGTCGCGCCGTTCGTGCATCAATTCGTTCACGGCGAAGAAGACGGCCCAGTGCCGTTTCATTACCCTGCGAAGCAATACCGCAGCGATCTGAATCTGGAGGATACCGTTGTTTAAACATATCGTGTCCGGTATCCAAAATATCGGGCACCGGGTGATTGAAAGCGTTTGGCGGCTCGGTGTTGCGACCCGGTTTTTTCTGTTGGTGCTGCTCAAATCCGGCACCAGTCTGCGGCGTTTCGGTCTGGTAATCCGGGAGCTGTATTTCACCGGCGTGTTGTCGTTGATCATCATCGTCGTATCCGGTTTATTCGTCGGCATGGTATTGGGCTTGCAAGGCTACGAAACGCTGCAGAAATACGGCTCCGAATCGGCGGTCGGCACGCTGGTCGCCTTATCGCTGGTGCGTGAATTGGGGCCGGTGGTGGCGGCATTATTATTCGCCAGCCGCGCCGGTTCGGCGATTACCGCCGAAATCGGCTTGATGAAAGCCACCGAGCAATTGGCCGCGATGGGCATGATGGCGGTCGATCCGATAGCGCGCGTGGTTGCGCCGCGCTTCTGGGCCGGTGTGATTTCGATGCCGTTTCTGGCGGCCATTTTTTCGGTGATGGGCGTATTCGGCGGCTATTTGGTTACCGTGGTATTCATCGGCGTCGATGAAGGCTCTTACTGGTCGCAGATGCAAAGCGCGGTGGACTTCCGCTTCGATATCGTCAACGGCTTCATCAAGAGTTGTTTCTTTGGTGTCGCAGTTACGGCCATTGCGGTATTTGAAGGCTACGATGCGCCGCCGACGGCGGAAGGCGTATCCGGCGCAACCACGCGCACCGTCGTCACATCGTCGCTGGTGATTTTGGGACTTGATTTTATTTTGACCGCGTTCATGTTTAGAGGAGTGAGTTAATGCAGCGGACAACAATGGATTTGTGGGTGGGTTTGTTTGTCGTAACGGGAATTGTCGCGTTGATGATATTGAGCCTCAAGGTCGGCAATCTGAATGTTTACAATCCATCGCAAAGTTATACCATTACTGGGAATTTTGAAAACATCGGCGGCTTGAAAGTGCGCGCACCGGTCAAAAGCGCCGGCGTCGTGGTCGGGCGCGTGACCGATATTCAATTCAGTACGGAAACATACGATGCGGTCGTAACACTGAGCATGGACAGCCGGTTTTCATTTCCCAAAGATACGTTTGCCAGTATTCTGACGTCGGGCTTGCTCGGCGAGCAATACATCGGTTTAGCGGCGGGCGGCGATGAAGTCAAGCTGCAACATGGCGACAAACTGATGAAAACCAATTCCGCGATGGTATTGGAGGAATTGATCGGACGCTTTTTATTCAACAAAGCGGCCGAGGACGATTCGCTGTGAGCGAACGGATATTTGTCAATTTTATCGTTGTTGGTTAGTATTGAGTCTACTTAAACATTTGGTGAGGAAGCGATGAGAAGATTTGTTGGAATAATTGCGTTGATGCTTTCTAGCGTGCTGGCATTCCCGGCATGGTCGGCGAATCTGGCGCCCGACAAACTGGTCGATCAAACGGTGCAAGAGGTCATTGATATTATCAGGAAAGACGAAGCGTTAAGAAATGGCGATAAAGAAAAAATGCTGGATCTGATCGAAACCAAGATATTGCCGCATTTCAATTTCAATCGCATGACGCAACTTGCGATGGGACAGCATTGGTCAAAAGCCTCGCCGGAACAGCAAACCAAGCTGGTGGACGAGTTTCGCACTTTGCTGGTGCGCACCTATTCCAATGCGTTGACCAGCTATCAGGACGAAACGATCAAGGTCAACCCGATACCGGCATTGGGCGATCGCACCGAAACCTCGGTTCGCTCAATCGTTATCCAAGGAAAGGGAAAAGAACCGATCCCGATCGACTACGCCATGGAAAAGAAGGCAGATGGCTGGAAAGTTTTTGATGTGACGGTGGCCGGTGTAAGCCTGGTAACCAATTACCGTGGCAGTTTCAACAGCCAAGTACGCAAAGGCGGCGTGGAAGGATTGATTAAGGCGCTGACAGATAAAAACAAATCGCTGGAAGGAAAGAAATAACCGCAGCGATGGCCGATTTGACCGCAACGATTCAGCGAGAGGGTGACAGCGTTATCGTGGATGGCGCTGTCACCATCGATAACGTAGTGGCGCTGACAAAAAAAGGCATCGCATTGTTTGACGATCGCTCCTTGACGATCGACTTGAAAAAAGTAACCGAAGTGGATTCCACGATCATCAGTATGCTGCTCGAATGGCTACGGGAAATGCGAAAAAAGAATCGCTCCCTGCAGTTCATCAACATTCCGGAAAATCTCAAAAGTCTGATTCAGCTCTATGGCGTAACGGAGATCATCCCGATTTCGCCCAGCCAAGCATCCGTTTAACGCTTCCAAACGCAGTCTCACCGTCCCCGTCCCGGTTTTATTAGAAACCTCAGCCCATCGATTGATTTCCCACACTATGTTGCCAGCCATCGCAATCAAACAGGTCAGTAAACGCTATGGCAACGTGCAAGCGCTGATCGATGTCGATCTCGACATTCATCCGGGCGAGTTTTTTGCGTTGCTGGGCCCCAACGGCGCCGGAAAAACGACACTGATCAGCATCATTGCGGGACTCACGTTGGCCAATAGCGGTTCGGTGAAAGTGATGGGGCACGATGTTATCGCGGATTATCGCCAAGCGCGCTTGAATGTAGGCATCGTACCGCAGGAATTGGTGTTCGATCCCTTCTTCACCGTGCGCGAAATTCTGCAAATGCAATCGGGTTATTACGGCATAAAAAACAATACGCGCTGGATCGACGAAATCATCGAGCGCATGGATCTCACCGACAAAGCCGACGCCAATATGCGCGCGCTTTCCGGGGGCATGAAACGCCGCGTTCTGGTCGCGCAAGCGCTGGTGCATAAACCGCCGGTCATCATTCTCGACGAACCCACCGCCGGCGTCGATGTCGAATTGCGCCAAACGCTTTGGGATTTCATCAAACAACTCAACCGGGACGGGCATACCATCGTACTGACCACGCATTATCTGGAAGAAGCGGAAACCATGTGCAACCGCGTTGCGATGCTGAAAGCGGGCAGAATCGTCGCGCTGGACGAAATACAAAATCTTATCGGCAAAATGTCCGGCGGCCGTTCGGTACGACTGCGTTTGCTGCCGGATCGTTTGCCCGAAGCGTTGCTGCCGCTCGAAATCAACCGTAGCAATGACATGCACGAGCTGCGTATCGACGGCTACGCGCAACTCGAATCCATTTTATCGACATTGCGGTCGGCAAAAATCCAAATCCTGGACATACAATTACAGCAACCGGATTTGGAGGACGTGTTCGTCAATTTGATGCGAAATAACGGGAACTTGGCCCAATGACCGGATTTTTTACTTTGTTGCATAAGGAATTGCTGCGTTTCTGGAAAGTCGGTTTTCAAACCGTCGTGGCACCGATGGTATCCGCCTTGCTGTATTTGCTGATTTTCTATCATGTACTGGAAGCGCATATCGAAGTCTATCCCGATGTCGCGTATACCACATTCCTGATCCCGGGCCTGGTGATGATGGCGGTGATTCAGAATGCGTTCGCCAATTCCTCGTCCAGCATGATTCAATCGAAAATCAGCGGCAACATCGTTTTTATCCTGCTGTCGCCGCTGACTTACCGCGAGATCTTCTTCGCTTATATTTTGGCGTCGATGGCGCGCGGCTTACTGGTCGGCTTGGGGGTTTACGCCGTAACGCTGATCTTTTTCGATACGCCGGTGCTGCTGCCGTTGTGGGCCTTGTTATTCGTTTTGCTGGGCAGCGCGATCTTGGGAGCGCTCGGTTTGATCGCCGGAATTTGGGCCGATAAGTTCGATCAACTGGCGGCATTCCAGAATTTCATCATCTTGCCGCTGTCGTTTTTATCCGGCGTTTTTTACACCATCCATTCGCTGCCGATAGGCTGGCAATACCTATCCCATCTCAATCCGTTTTTTTATATGATCGACGGATTCCGTTACGGCTTTTTTGGCGTATCGGACATTTCGCCTTATATTAGCCTGTCGATTGTGGCAATATGCTTGATCGCGATTTCCTATCTCACGATTTGGATGTTGAGAACGGGTTACAAATTACGTCACTGATTTATGGAGAAACAAAATGCTGACTGCGGAAAACGTAAAAAACTATATCGAATCGTCATTGCCTTGCGAACACGTGCAGGTGGAAGGCGATGACGGGCATCACTTCCATGCGCTGATCGTCAGCGCCGAATTCACAGGGAAAAACATGGTGCAGCAGCATCAGTTGGTGTACAAATCGTTGGGCGACCGGATGAAACAGGAAATTCACGCGCTGTCGATGAAAACTTTAACGCCCGAACAATGGGCAAGTCAATCTTGATGTCGCTTCAACGCTAATCTTCCTGCCGGTTTATCGGCCGGTATTCGTTATAATTGCCTTTTTCTCTGTTTAATCCGAAATTTCAGTGTTTAGATTATTGGGCGCATTGGCGGGTTTTTTCGTTCTCGGGATTTTAGGCATTTTCCTGGGATATTTCCTTGGCAGCATCGTTGACCGGATCAGGTCGTTTGGCTCCGGCGGCATCAATCCATTCAGCGCGGCGCGCCGTCAAACAGTCTTCCTGGAAACAACTTTTATTTTGATGGGCAGGTTGGCCAAGGTTGACGGCCGCGTGTCGGAAACGGAAATATCGCATGTCGAGCAATTCATGCAAAAGCTGGGCATGACCTCCGAACACCGCCTGAAAGCCATCTCGCTGTTCAAACAAGGCACAGCGGCCGATTACGACATTCACCCGCAAATCAACGAATTTTTAGCCGCATGCGGCTATTCCGACAATCTGAAACAAATGCTGCTGGTCTATCTCGTCATCATGGGATTATCCGACGGGCATTTGAATACGGACGAAGAGGCGCTCCTTAAAACCATAGCAAGCCGTCTCGGCTACAGCGCGGTCGAATTCGACCGGTTGCTCGATATGGTGACGAATCGAGCGCACTTTGCCGGTGGCCAAACATCGTCGGCCAGCGCCTTGGAAGATGCCTACAAGGCGCTAGGCGTCGGCAAGGACAATAGCGATCAAGAAATCAAGCGCGCTTACCGCAAATTGATGAGCCAGTATCATCCCGACAAACTGATGGGGCAAGGCGTACCGGAAGAAATGATCGCGGTTGCGACCGAACAAGCAAAAGAAGTGCAAACCGCTTACGATCTGATCAAAAAACATCGAGAGCAGCATCGCACGGCCACCTGAAACAATACGTAGGATTAAGGTAATGTATAATTAACCGTAAATCTTACATAAAATCCAAGGGGACGCTGATTCATTCGGCGAACGAGATGAAACACGAGGCGCACGGAACGCAGCAACTGAGACAAATATGTGGTCGGATCCGGACGTAATCAGTCTTGAGCCGGTGCGAATCAGCACCAACCGGGATCTCGTGGCACGCATGCGCTGGGGCGGCTTATTTTATGTACTGTTCAGCAGCGCCACGGTGCTGGTGTCGCCGATATTGAGTTCGCAATCGTCCGCTTATCTCTTTGTCGTTCTATTCCTTATTCTGGCGGCAGCTCGTCTCGCCATTTACCGCTACGCATTCAATTCACAAGCCCAAAGCGAGGCGTTCATTGAACAAGCGGTTTTGATCGCCTACCTTGCCACCGCCGCTGCTTGGGTCGCCTTCATGATTTGGATTTTTACATCGATCCAAACAATCGATAGCGGCGCAGCTCTGTCGATACTCACAACGGCCGGGATCATGGCGGGCGGCATTGCGGCGACTTCACCGCGCATTCGGCTCATGCTCGCATTTGCAATATTGATGTACATCCCGAGTTTAGTGAGTTTTGCACTGTTTCTTCCGGTCGATAGCGGCTGGGTCGTACTGGTTATCGGTCTTTCTTATTTTGTTTTTTCCATTCATAACGGCAAATTGCAGCATGAAAATTATTGGATTGCGCGACAGCAAGCCATTTTGCTGGAGAAACAAGCCGTCGATTTGGAGCAAGCGAAAGTGCAAGCCGAGAGTGCAAACAAGGCAAAATCCGCTTTTCTGGCAACTGTGAGCCATGAAATCCGCACACCGATGAACGGCGTTCTGGGAATCACCGAAATTCTCGCCACAACGCCATTGAACGCGGAACAGCAAAATTATGTCGGCGTGATCCGTCATTCCGGTCAAACGTTGCTGCGGATCATCGATGACATTCTCGATTACGCCAAGATCGATGCGCACAAATTGAAGATCGTCGACCGCACATTCGATCTGAGTACGATGATGCATGAAATCGATCTGTTGTTTCGGATCAAATCCAAAAACAGCGCAGTGAATTTTATTGCCGACCTCGATTGCGGCTTATCGCGCAATTTGATCGGCGACCCCGACCGGATCAAGCAGATTTTATTCAATTTACTCGGAAATGCCTTCAAGTTTACCGAGCGCGGGGAAATCCGACTTCTGATCCGCTGCCTCCCGGTTGCGAATCGGGACGGTATAGAACTGGAACTCACGGTTAAAGATACCGGCATTGGCATCAGCGCCGAAAACCAAACGCGGCTGTTTCAAGAATTCATTCAAATCGGCGAATCCGCCCAGCACATCCGGGGAACGGGTTTAGGCCTGGCAATCACACGCAACCTGGTCGCTCTGATGCATGGAACGATCGCCGTATCCAGCGAAG
>SXJH01000135.1 GCA_005779435.1 Nitrosomonas sp.
CAGCTTTGCCCGTGATCGAGATCCAATACCGGCGTGAAGCTGAAATCGACGCCGCATGCATTCAATTCCGCCGCCAGCACAAATCCCGCTTGTTTTGCCAAATGCCGGGCGCGAATCGGCTGCCTGTCCCATAGCTTTCCCAATTCACGCATCGCGGGCAATTGAGTGAAGTCTTTTTGGAAGCGCTGCACACGCCCGCCCTCGTGGTCGACTGCGATCAATAAATGCGGATTGCGCAATGCGTGGATTTGCTGCGTCAAATCCATCAATTGACGGTGATCGGCATAATTGCGCGCAAACAAAATCACACCGCCTGTCATCGGGTGCAGCAATCTTTTTCCGTCGTCCCCGGTCAATTGCGTTCCGGCGATATCGAGCATGATTGGGCCAAGCGACATGACTTAAGCCTCCAAAATGACAAACGCACAGACCATGGTACGTTCGTCGCTGATCGACAAATGATGCTGCCGAATGCCTTTGTCGTTCAATAACCGATCGAGTTGCGGATGAAATTCAAAAAAAGGTTTCCCCAAATCGTCATGCGCAATTGTAATATGCGACAAGCTGACCGGATGACGCAAGCCGGTGCCCATTGCTTTCGATAATGCTTCTTTGGCGGCAAAACGCCCGGCAAGATATAAAATAGGCTTGCTGCTAGCGGTATATTCCGCCCATTCGCTGTCGGTCAGGATGCGCCGCGCGAACCGGTCGCCATAGCGCTCCAAAGACTGAGCGATGCGCGACGATTCGACAATATCGGTGCCGATGCCATAAATCATCGGCGCGCCTCGAGCATCGATTGCTTCATTTCTTGTACCGCTTGTTTGAAACCGACGAAAATAGCGCGCGCAACAATCGCATGTCCGATATTGAGTTCGGAAATTTCGCGGATCGCGGCTATCGGTTGCACGTTGCCATAATGCAAGCCGTGCCCGGCGTTTACTTTCAATCCCAAATTGACGCCTACCCCCACCGCGCCGAGTACGGCATCGAATTGTTTTTGCTGCGCCTCCGGCGTAAGCGCGTCGGCATAAGCACCGGTGTGAATCTCGATCACCGGCGCTCCGGCGCGCGCCGCCGCATCGATCTGCAATGGATCGGCGTTGATAAATAACGAAACGCGAATCCCCGCTTCGCCCAAGCGATGACAAGCGCTTTTAACGGTATCGAAATATTTGACGACATCCAACCCGCCCTCGGTCGTCAGCTCTTCCCGCCGTTCGGGAACCAGGCAAATATCGTGCGGCTTTATTTTGAGCGCGATGGCGATCATTTCATCGGTTATCGCGCTTTCCAGATTCATCCGGGTCGTGAGCTTTTGCCGCAAGATTTCAACATCGCGATCCTGAATATGACGCCGGTCTTCGCGCAAATGCAGCGTAATCGCATCCGCACCGGCAGATTCCGCAATCAATGCCGCTTCTATCGGATCCGGGTATGCGGTGTGGCGCGCCTGCCTCAGCGTGGCTACATGATCAATATTGACGCCTAATTCAATCATCGCTCACCTTCCCAAGGTAGCAAAAAAATTCTGTCATTATTCAAAACCAAGATTCCTCAATACATGTTCGTTATCCGCCCAACCGCTTTTTACTTTAACCCATACCTCGAGATAAACCTTCGTGCCGAACAATTTTTCCATATCCAAACGCGCCTCGCTGGCGATTTGTTTTAACCGCTCACCTTTCTTACCGATCACGATACCCTTTTGATTGGATTTCTCAACCAGGATGGTGGCATAAATTTTATACATATGCTCATCTTGCTTGAATTGATCGACCACAACGCTGGTGGAGTAAGGAATTTCATCGCCAATTAACCGGAACAACTTTTCCCGGATAAATTCGCTGGCAATAAAACGTTCGTTGCGATCGGTGATTTCATCTTCGCCGAACAGCGGCGGACCGACCGGCAAATATTCGCGAACCGTATCCAACAACCCGGCCAGTTGGATTTTCTTCGCTGCGCTGACCGGAATAATCGCCGCAAATCGATACTTCGTAGCCACCTCCGCGAGAAAAGGCAATAATTGATTCTTTTCCGCCAGCTTATCGATTTTATTGATCACGAGAATAACCGGAACGCCTTGCGGTAAAATTTTCAGCACCGCTTCATCGCGCTGATCGAAACGCATTGCTTCTATGACGAACAAAATCACATGCACATCGTGCATGCTTTGCGTGACGGTACGATTCATCGCCGCATTCAGCCGATTGTCGTATTGCGTCTGAAATCCCGGCGTGTCGACAAAAATAAATTGTGCCGCTTGCTCCGTCAAAATGCCATGAATACGATAGCGCGTCGTCTGTGCTTTTCTGGACGTAATACTGATTTTTTGTTGCAGCACTTGATTCAATAACGTCGACTTACCCACATTAGGTCGACCGATGATAGCAACATAACCTGTGCGGAAATCTGCGGCGAGATTCATTCTACTTAGGGAAACACTGAATAGTCCGGCGCGCAAGATAAGACGCGAGGCGGATGGAGCACAGAAAATGAGACATATCGCAGCGATAGGCGATTTTCCGGGCTCCGCCCGGCGCAGCGGATCGCTTGCACAGCCAATTATTCAGCGTTTTCTTGGCCATCGGCATTAGCGACGGAATTGGTCGATTCATAGGGATCAAACTCGATTTGTTATTGATAGGGATACGCTTCATCATAAGCCAATTTCGCCGCAGCTTGTTCCGCACTGCGACGGCTTGAGCCTTCACCCACG
>SXJH01000136.1 GCA_005779435.1 Nitrosomonas sp.
AAGCGCTCGGCGTCAATTTGAATCAAACGCCGCAACAGGTTGCGCAATGTATTGGTGAGATCGGTGTCGGCTTCATGTTCGCGCCTAATTACCATGCCGCGATGAAACACGCCGCGCCGGTACGGCGGGAACTGGGCGTCAAAACCTTATTTAACATTCTTGGGCCGCTAACCAATCCCGCCGCTGCCAAGCGGCAAGTGCTGGGCGTTTTCAGCGAAGATTTGGTGCAGACTCTGGCGCATGTGCTGCAGCGATTGGGCAGTCGGCATGTGCTGGTCGTTCATGGCAGCGACGGCTTGGACGAGATTACAATTTCCGGAGAAACGCATGTCGGCGAATTGAAAAATGGCATAGTCACCGGTTACACCATCCGCCCGGAAGATTTCGGTCTCAAGTCGGCCGCCATCGAAACCATCCGGGTTGCCGATAGCGAGCAAGCCAAAGCAATGCTGCTGTCGGTGCTGGATAATGTTGCGGGGGCGGCGCGCGATATCGTATTGCTGAACGCAGGCGCGGCAATTTACGCAGCGGGCGTAGCCGATACGCTGGCGCAAGGCGTCGAGAAAGCGCGGCAAGCCATCGAAAGCGGTGCGGCGCGCGAGAAACTGCAGCAATTGGCCGTATTTACCCATCGTCATTCCAGCTAACGTCAATGTCAGACATTCTCAAAAAAATCCTTAACGTCAAGAAACAAGAAATCGCTGCCGCCAAAGCGGAAAAATCGTATGAATTGTTGCTGCAGGAGGCGAAATCGGCAGCACCGGCGCGCGATTTCACTGCGGCAATCCGCAATAAAATCGCCGCCGGACAATCCGCAGTGATTGCCGAAATCAAGCAAGCGAGTCCAAGCAAAGGGTTGCTGCGCGGACGAGTCGACGGGCAGGGTTTTGAATTCATTCCGGCGCAGGTCGCGCAAACCTATGCCAAGCACGGCGCAGCGTGCCTTTCGGTGTTGACCGACCGGCAATTTTTTAAAGGTGGCCCGGAATACTTGCAGCAAGCGCGCGCGGCTTGTTCTCTGCCGGTGTTGCGCAAGGATTTTTTGTTGGAAGATTATCAAGTCGCCGAGGCGCGTGCGATGAATGCGGATTGTATTTTATTGATCGTCAGCGCCTTCCTGATGGAATCGGATGGAGATTCTCACGCATTGGCGCGCATGGCGGAACTTGAAACATTGGCGCATTCGCTCGGCATGGCGGTTCTGGTCGAAGTGCACGATGCCGATGAACTGAAGCTCGCATTGCAACTGACGACGCCGCTGATCGGCATCAACAATCGCAATCTGCGAACCTTTGAAACCACGCTCAATACCACATTGGAATTGCTCGATCGAATCCCACCCCATCGAATCGTCGTAACCGAGAGCGGGATTCATGCCCCGGACGACGTTGCGTTGATGCGTGCCAATCGCGTTAATACTTTTCTTGTCGGCGAGGCGTTCATGCGCGCCGAAGATCCCGGCATTGAGTTGGCGCGATTGTTCTTGTAGCAGATTGTTCTGTTAGATAAATATCTAAAAATTATTCTGAGCTTGTCGCCTCGCAGCCGGTTTGCATCGGTAGAAGTAGTTCATTGTTTCCTCAAGGTTTATCGTGAAATGTCGTAAAACGCTTATCAGGAATTTCCCGGGGGTTCAAAATGTCGCAAACAGGTCAAAGGAGTTTATCGGAGTGGGTAAGTTTTCTTACCAACGCGGAAATTCCGGTACTCAAACATACCGCGCGCAACCTGCAACTGCTTGCACAGGATGAAGACCGTCTGAATGCGCGCAGTTTCGCCAATGCGGTCAAGAACGATCCGCTCATGTCCGTCAAGCTGCTGCGCTATATGCAAGCGCATAAGCATCGCAGCCAGGGACATGAGGTGATGGAAGTGGAGCAAATCGTGATGATGCTGGGATTTGAAACCGCTCTTAAAAAGGTTGAAGCCAAGCCCTTGGTTGAGGAGGTGTTGGGGCGCGACAATATGGGGGCGCTGGTTCATTTATTGAAAGCGGCGCATCGTGCGCAAACCGCATCGAATTATGCATTCGATTGGGCTGTCCGGTTGCACGATCTGCATTTCGAGGAAATTCGTATCGCAACGTTATTGCACGATATTGCCGAATTGCTGATGTGGTGCTTTTCACCAAAAGAAATGCTGACGATCAAGAAATTGCAGCAACAGGATAAATCGCTGCGCAGCGTTGCGGCGCAAGAGCAGGTTTTCGGATTTTCATTGCATCATTTGCAGCTCGAGCTGGCGGCAAAGTGGAAACTGCCGAAATTACTGATGACCTTGATGGACGATGAGCATGCGAAGCAGCAGCGCGTGCGTAACGTAGTGCTGGCCGTCAATTTGGTCAGACATTCCGCCAACGGTTGGGACGATGCCGCATTGCCCGACGATTACGAAGACATCGCCAAGTTGCTGCACATGGATGTCGGCGATGTGATGACGATCGTGGCACCGAGGTGCAGCACGAATTTCGCCAAAGACCGGCTTGAAGCATGAACTGACAGCCTGTCAATGCTTTTCCAGGGCATCCAGGATTTGATTAAAAGGTTTGTGTGCGAAGAAATTTTCGATATTGTCCGCCAATTGATCCAGCAGGCGTTGCCTGGATTCCTTGCTGGCCCAGGCGATATGCGGTGTCACGATCAAATTCCCCGGTTGTCGCCGCAGAATCAAATTGTCTTGTTGGGGCGGTTCGCCTTGGATCACATCGATAGCCGCACCCGCGATGCGTTTGTTGTGCAGGCATTCGAGCAAATCCGCCTCGTTGATTAATCCGCCGCGCGCGGTATTGATCAAATAAGCGGACGGTTTCATCAATTCGAGTTCTCTGCGGGCGATCAACTGCTGCGTGTCCGGCGATAGCGGGCAATGCAGGGTAATAAAATCCGCTTGCTGCAGCACATGGTCGAATGCGATTCGGCCAGGGCGCGGTGGCTGATTTTTATGATCGGCGATCAACACGTGCATGGAAAAGGCGTGCGCAATGTGCGCAACCGCTTTGCCCAGTTCGCCGAAACCGATAATGCCCAGTTTTTTGCCCGACAATTCCTGAATGCCGAAATCCAAAGGGCAAAAAAATGAACTGGCTTGCCAGCCGCCATTTTTGACCAATTCCCGATAATCCACAAAATGACGCGCCAGATTGAGCATCAGCATAAACACATGTTGCGCCACGGAAGGCGTGGCGTAACCGCGAACATTG
>SXJH01000137.1 GCA_005779435.1 Nitrosomonas sp.
AAATCTATGCCAATGAAGGCGTTGCGCAAGTGATCTTTTTTGAATCCGATGAGGTATGCGAAACCTCGTATAAGGATCGCGGCGGCAAGTATCAGGGCCAGCATGGTGTGACGTTGCCAAAGATTTGAAATGGCGAGAACGGGAAGTGCAAATGAGTTTAGCTGGATGCCGTAACCGAGTGAATAAAAAACGATTAAACTTTTTGTGAAATTTTTTATCTAATCATCCATTATCGATGTTTAAGTAACGTATTGTTTTTAATCGTTATTATTTAATAAAAAAAATGCTTGATTTACGGTGGATGCAGACTATAATGCGTGCAAAATTTACAATCGATATTTTAGATACTTTATTTAGCGAGAAGGAGGTCATCATGAGAAGCATCAAGAACTTTTTTGCCCCGGCTGATTTAGTTAACGTACATATTCCTGAAACGTAGATTTTTAGAGGAACGAACTCATGTCCAAGCGCTCTGCCACACTTCAAAAAGCTGAACAAGCCGAAGTTTTGTTTGATACCCACCCCGAAATCAGTTTGAATTTTGAGCATGTCAAGAATGCTCTGAAATCCGGTTACCAACGCCCTTTTCTATTGGTTGACAGCAATATCGTGCGACAAAAAGCACGACGATTTAAAGCTGCGATGCCGCGCGTGCACCCCCATTATGCCGTTAAAGCCAATCCAGACGAGCGTGTGCTGAGAACGTTGATTGAGGAAGGTGCCGGTTTTGAGATTGCTTCCATCGCTGAGCTTGATTTGTTGATGAAATTAGGTGTTCCCGCTGCGGAGATTTTTTATAGCAATCCGATGAAATCGCGAGCATATCTTGAGTATGCCGCAGCCAAAGGCGTCGAATGGTATGTGCTCGACAGCGTGGAAGAGTTGCGCAAAATCGTGAGTGTAAAGCCCGATGCCAAAATGTATTTGCGCATCGATACACCGAACATCGGCAGCGACTGGCCACTGGCCGGTAAATTTGGCACCCACTTGGGCGATATCAATGCGATTATCCAAGCAGCGGTTGAACTGAAAGCCGATCTTGCCGGTGTGACATTTCATGTCGGTTCGCAATGCCGCAATCCGCAAAATTGGCGCGTAGGCATTGAGCGTGCGGTTAAAGTTTTTGCCGAGATGCGGGAGGTCGGCCTGAATCCGCGATTGTTAAACATCGGCGGCGGTTATCCTGTGCGGCATGTTAAGCCGATTCCTTCGATTGAAGTGATTGCAGACGTCATTAACGAAGCCATTGCCAATCTGCCGGAAAACATTCGAGTGATGGCGGAACCCGGTCGTTACTTGGTATCCGATTCCGCATATTTTGTGTGCCGCGTTGTAGGAACCGCAACGCGCAACGAGAAGCGGTGGATTTATTGGGATGCGGGAATGTTCGGCGGCGTGATCGAAATGACCGAGGGATTGCGCTATGAAATTCTAACCGATCGCCAAGGTTCAATGATGCCATGGTCCGTTGCCGGTCCGACTTGCGATTCGGTCGATATTCTGACGCATGATTTAATGTTGCCATGCGATATGCAGGAAGGCGATTTTATTTATATCCCGAACGCCGGCGCTTATACGACGGCTTATGCCAGCAATTTCAACGGCTTTCCTTTGCCGGATGTGAAAGTCATCTAATATGATGCTGTGCCCGGGTGAACTTCCGTTTTTCCCGGGCATTCCATTGTCAATACGCATTTAACCGCTATATTCGCGATAACACAATCGCTCCTTGCCGTTCCGCATGGTTTTGCAATTCCTCTTGTACAGGTATTGATTTTTTGCTGCGGTACCCATATAATTAAGAATCATTCTCATTATTACTAGCGTTTAGTCATTAATGTTGTAAGAAGAATTTTTTTCATTTACCTATTGGCTGAGAATTTAATATGTATGTGTGTGTCTGCAAGGGTGTAACGGAAAGCGCATTGCGCGAAGCGGTTTATCAAGGGGCTGACCGCATGCGGGATTTAAAATCTTGTCTTGGTGTTACGGAGCAATGCGGTATTTGCGCTTGCCATGCCAAGCAGATTCTCGATCAAACGCTGGCTCAAAAATCCGAGGTGCAAGACTTTCATCCGCAAACCGCATGCATGTGTGAAACAGCGGCGTAATGGAGGTATTCGGCTGATTAATATCACTCCTCCGGCTCATTCATATTAATTCCAATTTAATTTTACCCCACCCGGTTTGTTACCGTTTAAAAATGCTTCAGCACATCCGAGCGATTACCGGTTTTGTCCATAGAATCTGTTTCGCTGTTTTAATCGGCCTAAGCGCCTCTTTTCTGCCTGTACTTAGCTTGGCGGAACCGGGCGATGCAACGGCAAAAGCAATGATCTCGAAACGATCCTACGATATTCCTGCGGGCACATTGCATGATGCGTTGGCCCTGCTTGCCGAGCAATCCGGCGTTAAGCTGGCATTCGATCCGGGGCTGCTGCAAGGCAAAATCACCTTCGGCATGACCGGCGATTTTGAATTTAAAGCAGCGCTCGAGCAGTTATTGGAAAACTCCGGGTTGCAGGTAGCCGAACAGGCGGGGGGGTATGCAATTGTTGCTGCATCAGCTGCGGCACCTGAATCGGTGGTTACACTGCCCTCGATCCAAATTACCGCAGCGACTGCCAATCGATACGCGGCTGTCAGTACCAGCACGGCGACCAAAACCAATACGCTGCTGCGCGATGTGCCGCAATCCATTACGGTGATTACCGACGAT
>SXJH01000138.1 GCA_005779435.1 Nitrosomonas sp.
CAACGAACTGCGAGATTGATTGATTTGACGGATACTGCCGGATTCGATGCCGTCGAGCGCAAACATCCGCTCGACGCTTCTAGTCCGGCGGCTATGACTGATCAATAAAGTTTAGGCGGTAGCAATTGACTGCGCAAACGCTTGTAATTACGTTTAACGGCTGCTGCCAGTTTGCGTTTTCGTTCCGCAGTCGGTTTTTCGTAAAACTCGCGCGCGCGCAATTCTGTCAATATCCCCGTTTTTTCTATAGAACGTTTAAAGCGACGCATTGCTACTTCAAATGGTTCATTTTCCTTAACTTTAATAGTCGTCATTACAGGCAAAACCCTCTTTGGTTAGTTGATAATCGATAAAATATTTCCCGGACACTCAAATAAATGCCAAGGCATAACAAAAGCCGGGAATTCTAACATGAGTAATCTTGTTATTAAAGAGAAATTTACAGTGCGAAATAGGGGGAAACTTTTTTGGAAAACTGTAACAAATGGCGTGCTTATTTGAATTTTCTGGCATTCATCGTAACAAAAATTCCACCCGGCTGCCTTGTTTTTGATCGTTCTCTTTGTCCTCATGGACGCCGACAATGAAAATGCGTTCGCCCGGCACTTCTCCGTGTTCGATTAACCAGTTGCGCGCAGCGATGGCGCGATTTTCCGCAAGCGCTTTCAAGTCGTTGTCGGTAATCGCGATATTTGCGAGTATCAATCGCTCCATTTCATCGCCGGGTAGGTTTTTGGCAATGCCGATCATATTTCTGGGTTTATCGAAAGTTTCCTTTTCATAGGCAATCTTAAGATATTGATCGTATTCCTTCCGGGATAACGTAATATCTTCCAGCGCACCGTCGGCGATGTCCTGATCCGCATCGTCGATGAGTTTTTGTGTCTTTACTTTGTTTTGCAGCATTGCCAATTTCAAACCGTCCCGATCCAGATTTTGATCGTAATGTCCGATGACTTCCAGGTTCAGCGATGGGCGATCGTCAAGAACCTTGGCCAGTGTGTGCAATCGTTCGGCGGATTCCGCTTCGATGTTAAAAAATCCCGGAATAAAAGTGATTTCGGATAATTCCTCGCCCCCTTCAAGTACGGAGCCGAGTAGTGCGAACGGCGATGTAACGGCTTTGCTAATCAGATTGACGAATGCCGTGAAAACGATGTCGCCAAGATTGAATTGCGGATCGTCGAGAGATCCTTGCAACGGCAAGCGGATATCGATTTCCCCCCGCCGGTTTTTTAGTAACGAAATCGCGAGACTCAGCGGCAGTGAAGTGGGGTTTTCGCTTTCCACTGCGTTACCGAGCGTGAATTGATCCAGGAAGATTTTGTTATCCGCCGTCAATGTGCCGTTTTCGACATGATAATACACGTCGGCAGAGAGCTTTCCTTTCTCGATTTCATAGCCGATATATTTAGCTGAATAGGGACTGAGCGGCGGCAAATCGATGCCTTTTACCTTAACCGCGATATCCAGCCATAGCTCGGCACCGAAAGGGTCGATGTCGCCTTTGATTTGTAATGGAGCGGTTTTGTCCAGTGCACCCACGATATCGATTGCCCCGGATTTGCCAGGATTCAGCGGCCCGATTTGCCCGGACAATCCTGTTAAATTGGCGCGGTAGTTCGGTTTGATAAACCGATCTCTAAAGTTGATATTGCCGTGCTGCAAAACGATTTTATCGATGTAGACAGGCAATTCCCCTTTCGGTTTGGCAGGTTGTTGGGTTGCGCCGGTGCTTGTGTCCGGCACATCGTTGCGCCGGGCGATTTGCTGAAGATTGAGACCGCCATCCGGCAAAATAGCCAAGCGTGCAAAGTAATCGTGCAAACCGATGGTTTTGATATCGATACGTAACGGTTCGTTGACGAAACGAAGGGCGTTGATTTCGAGTTTTTTCCAGCGCAACAAATTCTGGGAATTGTTGGCATCCAGTATATTGAAATTTGCCAGCGCACCTTGCCCGTTCACTGCAACTTTTACCGGCTCGCCATGAATTTTGATTTGACCGTTAAATGAAACATCGCCGCTGGCCAACGACGCATCCAATTTATCCTTTGTCCAGCCTTGCAGCGGCACGATATCCACGGTATCCAAGCTCGCGGTTAAATCCGCGACCAATGGATTCCATGCCAATGCACCTGTGGCTTTAATGGTGCCTTTTCGATTGATGCGCGCTTGCAATGCCATATTCAGCGGTTCGATACCCGTCGGGTCGATATCCGTCAACGTCAAGTCCAATTCATCCACGGCCATCGGCACTGTTTTCTTCATCGTGAGATCTTCGTAATGCAGCGCCGCCGATTTGAGATGGATACGGCTTATTTTTGTGATCCAGGAGGTGCTATCCGCAGTGCCGGATTCGGTTTTTGCTGCGCTGGCCGTGCTATCGGATGATGCTGTCGGTGTTGTCGAATCGAACAGCCGCAACCAATCGATATTGCCGTCGGCACCTCGCCGCAAAGTGGCGCGCAGCCGATCTGCCGTCATTTCACCGATGGCAAATTGTCGTTTTACAGTATTGATCGCGATCGTATCGATCGCCAATTTGTTGAGCGCGGCGACCGGCTCTTGTTCGCCGATACGTGTTAATGCAAGCTTGTTCAGCTCAAGCCCGATTTGCGACGGCTTGGTGCCGGTCAAATCGATCTGAGGCAATGTCAATATCAGTTGTTGCAAATTGACTTGGTAGGGAGACGCTACCGCATTATTTTCGATAGCAAGCCGATGTATTGCAGCGTTCCCCGTCAATGCAATATCCGGCGCTTGACCGGATTGCTGCATAAAAGCAAGCTGCAAATCGCCGCTTAATTGCCCGGAAAGCAGTGCAATCCCTTTCGGCAAAGCGATGTGGCGATTAAATCGTGTCACATCGATCCGATCCAATTTAACAACCAGCGCCGCTTCTTGATTTTCGGCAAATATGTGCAGCTTGCCGTACAATGAGAAGGGCGCATCGTTAATTTTGGCACTGAAGCGCGGTTCTATCCAGGGGATTGAGGCGCCTCCGAAATTAGCAACGGCAGGAATGCCCAAATTGATTTCGCTGATGCGATGTGCAGACTGTGTAAACCGGTCGTCAAACTCGAATTGTCCGTTCCGGATCGTAATATTGGCGATGGAAAACTTGGCGGTTTGATCCGTTTTCTCTTCCACTGCGGGTTGCGCGAACTTTTCCAGCAAATCGGAGAAATTGAATCTATCCTCCGTCGCGTGCAACAACCGCAATTCAGGATCAATCAGTGTCGCCGATTCAATCACCGGTGCAAAATACCGGATCGATTCGATACTGAAATCAAGGTGTAGCTTGGCAAAAGAAAAAAAAGACTGCTGCGCTGCATCGGTATCGGTATCGGTTTTCTCGGCAATGCGGAATCCCGATATCGTCAACTCGAGCGTATGCAGTTTTATTTCAACCGATGCAACCGTAACCGGGCGCTGCAACAGCGAGGATAACCGGGCTTCCAATTGCGACTTTGCATAACCCGGCAACCAGAATACAGCCAATACCGCCAGCAAAACAACCAGACCGGCCAGTGCGCCAACGCCGATCATCAGTCGCCGGTATCGTATGGAACGATATTGCGTGGAAGGCGTGGTTGTTATCATAACCGTATCCTGTCAAATCTCTCTTGCGAGCAGGGCCGCCGAAAAACAGCCGTGTTCTGACCGAAGCGTTAAGAGCAGGCTGAAATGCTTATTTATCGGGCAGAAACGATGTGTCCTTGCTCGTTTCTTGTCTTTTTGCCCGGAAACATTATTTGACGGCTTGTCAGTGATATGCGCCTTCTTTCAAACCGATCAATTCAACGTCAAAGATCAAAGTGGCATCGGGTGGAATGATATTGCCGGCACCACGGGAACCGTACGCCATCGAGGGTGGAATAATCAGCGTGCGCTGACCGCCTACTTTCATGCCGAGAACACCCTTGTCCCAGCCTTTGATGACACGCCCCGCGCCGAGCATGAATGAAAAATGCTCTTTACGGTCGTATGAGCTGTCGAATTTTTTGCCTTTCTTATCGGGCGCAGTTTCATCATAAAGCCATCCGGAATAGTGCACATTGACCGTTTTGCCGATCTCCGCCTCCTCACCGGTACCAACCTTGGTATCGATTTTCTGCAAAGCGGAATCATCCGCCGCATGTTCTTTATACGCAAAAGCGGAGTGGGATAGCAGGGACAGTGCCAGCAGCATAGTACTCAAAGTAAGCAGTGTTTTTATCGTACGCATAATTTCCTCAAAAAATGAATACCTCGTTTCAATTAACAATTCACCGATGAATATTATAGCTGGTAACGCCGGTTTCATATCGAATACAATTGATGCAAACCGGCATACAAAATTTATCCAAACGAGTCAGAACGGAACCGGCTGCCATCTTTTCGATCGAATATGCTGATAATGAATCTACCCGAACATAAATCCAATCAGGCTGCGCCGCAAGAGCTGAAATCTGAAGCGGTGGAATTGCTCAATCTGCACGATTCTCCGATCGTGCGCGCCTTATATCTCGGCGCCGGGTTTGTGGCGTTATTTTTAGGTGTGCTGGGTGCTGTATTGCCGATTTTGCCTACCACGCCGTTTATACTGTTGGCGGCCGCATGTTTTGCGCGCGGCTCCGAGCATTTTCATCGTAAATTGATGGAAAACCGGGTTGCCGGTCCGATTATCCTCGAATGGCGGTTGTATCGCAGCATTCCGCGTCGCGTCAAACGCTGGGTTTATTTTCTGATGACTTTGTCGTTTGGCAGCTCTATTCTGATCGTGCCGGAACCGTGGCAAAAGATTATGCTGGTAATGATCGGTATCTCACTGGTCTTTTTTATTTGGCGCATTCCCGAGAGAGAATCAACCCAATCAACGCGGTGAAACATCCGCAGATGGATTCATACAGTTTCGGCAGGAAACTGCGACGTGTTTATCGAAACAGAGTGACGTGTGAAGGCATCTATTTGAATGACTATGAAACGATTTTAGATCCGGGAACGATCTCGCTATTCTGCAACGAATAGCATCCGCATGCCTTAATATTTGTCGGGCAATTGATGAATACCTTGACGGAGGTCGATTCTTGCCGCTGTCTGATTTCTGCTGGCAGGTAATGAGAATTCAATGCTCTCGATATTGCCGCCAACCTCTTTGGCCATGTTTCTAAATTCCAGCGCCAACATAGATTTGGGGACGATGAAGACTTGCTTATATCCAGACTTGTAGTGAACAAGAATTTTCATAACGCTATTCCAGGAAAAGATATTGGTAAGGGGCGAACTCAGCATTCATCAGTGATGCATCTGGTTCAACGACCCAAATTCAATAAACTTTAGCGGATTGCTAAAAATACCGTTGCGACGATGTGCGATGGCGATTTACCGGCCTTCCCTGACTTGCCAGCGCGTAGCCATGCCAGCCATCATATGGTCGTTGACATGACAATGAAATAGCCAATTTCCCGGTGAACGAGGAATCATATCGACAGAGGTCATGCTGGCAGGCATCAATTCAATGACATCGGTGCGGCGACCATAATGCAGTACGGTTTGTCCATGCCAATGAACGGTGTGATTGTCTGTTTCGTTACCCAATGCGATTAAGTGCCAGCGTACGCGATCTCCAATTCGTGTGTCATAGCCGGGCAGATTGCCGAAGATTCTGCCGTTGATGGTGTGTTTCATGCCGCTTTCCTCGTCGTTTTCTTCATTGAATATCATGTATAAAGCCGTGTATTCATAATCGACGTCCTGAGGAGCGGGATTCGATTCCGAGCGAGCTTTATCTTGGCGGGTAACGACAATCGTACCGACCAAACCGAGATTGGTTTCTTCTTCCGACATTACATGCGAATGGTATAGCCAAACGATGGAGGAAGGGTCGCTTGGGCCGGGACCGGCCTGTTCGTCTACAATCCAAGTATAGGTATAGCTTTTGCCGGGAAGAATGTCGCCGCCTTCGCCTCCATCGGCACCGCTATTGTTTTTGTCGTACCTGACGCCGTGCGGGTGCATGGACAGCGGTCGATCCGTTTTATTGAGGAAATGAATTTTCAGCGTATCGCCGACTGCGGCACGCAATTGCGGGCCTAAAATTCCCATCCATTCGGGTTGTGGCAGCGGTGTGGTGTAGTTCTTGTCTGTGTAACCGATGTAACGATATTTGGTATAAGTCAGTGTTTGCCCCCAAACGCCCAGTCCGGCATCTTCTGTGATCAGGTTTTTGCCGGCGGGTGCATAATTCCAAAGCACTTTCTCGGCAGCAATCCAATATTCCCGCACGGCCGCCTGCGCTGAAGCGGCGGTTAATAAGCCGATAATAAAAAGAACGATTGTCGAGATGTTTTTTGTGCGACTGGCTGTCATGTAGGTTCCTTTTTGTCTGATCCATTTACGGTCATGTGCATGAGCATTTGAATGCCGACGGTAAATGTATTGATTTCCGAGCGATCCAGCAAGACACAAGGCTTGCCGGATAATTGGCAATAATTTTTTATGGCGAAATAGTCTTCGTGATTTACGCAATCGATGGGACAAATAATCATGTCGGCTTGCCGCAGCATGCGGGGTAAGTTATCCGGTCGGTCATTCGAATCGCCATGAAAAGTGATGAGGCTGCCGCCAGCATGATGAACCGATTGTTCATACGCAGGATAAAACTTCATACGCCCACCGACGCAGAGCACCGATTGCCCAGCTAACGAACAATTACGATCGTATCGCTGCGTTTTTGTGACGGCACCAGGGTTTCTCATGCGAGGGGAGGTTTTGATTAACGGTGCCCAGTTTGTCACGCGTGAATGATTGATTGAATTGGGGTGTGTCGCGCGTATGCCGGTAATTGTCCGATTGAGCCATTGTTTTAGTGTGTCGGCCAGTTTTGTAAATTGATGCAAATAATCAACCGGGATGACATCCGCATCGGCGGAAACCGGTACATCATAGTGGGAAATCGAAGAGGACGAAGTGATCAACGCCAGTTTTTTAAAGAATTTCATTGTCAAGTCTCCTGTGGTTCGTCAGCAAAAAAATTGGCTGGCTGACCTGACAGGAGCAGGCTGGCTGGCTGAGTTTGCCGCTAAAGAAGGAGGACAACTTTAGCGGCAGCGGAAAAACTATGTTTGGCTTTGCAACCAGTTGTGGATACCGGTTTTTTGCATAACACCCTGCTGGGTTTCCAACCAGTCGATATGTTCTTCGGTATCTTCCAGAATGCGCTCGAAGATTTCCCGAGATACATAATCTTGTGCCGATTCGCAAGCTGCAATGGCAGCTTGCAGCGTGTTCCTGGAAGCAAGCTCCAGTTTTAAGTCGCATGCGACGCATTCCTCGGCAGTTTCACCGATCATTAATTTGCCGAGATCTTGCAAATTCGGTAATCCTTCCAGCATGAGTATCCTTTCTATGAGGGTGTCGGCATGCTTCATTTCTTCGCAAGATTCTTCAAACTCATGCTTGCCAAGGCTATTAAAGCCCCAGTTCTTATACATGCGGGCATGCAAGAAATATTGATTGATTGCTGTGAGTTCATGCTGCAGTTGCTGGTTCAGCCAACGAATAATATCCGCGTTACCTTTCATTTTTAGCTCCTAGACAGATGATAGTTTTTGCGATGTGACGGATTAACTCTGTGATCGTGTACAAGCATAAATATACAGGATATGCGCCATTAATCCACATTCTATTTATTCAGGATCAATTTGCCGTTTCGTGTGCGGCGCAACGAGTATTGTTCGCCGCGATGCAGAATGTACACGATATCGCCATTCATGAATAAATTATTGCTATCTATCAGCGTGCTGATGTCGGGAGAAACCGTTTGATGAGGTTTTCTTGTATGTAATTGAGGTAAGCTTTGATTATTCATCGGTAGTTATTTCAGTAAATGAGAATTATTATCATTATAGCATTAATAAATCAATGCGCAATAAAAATAATAATTTGCCGATTACAATTTGTGGTCGAATGCAAATTCTCCAAGAAACATACGCATCTACCCGCTAAGTGCGATCAATTTGAATGGATGATAAAACCAATCCTTGCCGAAACCATCGCTGGATAATGTATTCATAGAATTGCTGATTTCTGAATTGCTCAGTTAACGGGAGCAGGTGTTTGCCTCGTTCGGTAAGCAGCACATGTCCTAGGTCGAGGGTATTGTTTGCATCATTCTGGAAGCCTATTTTTGTCGGTTTCCCACAGTAGAATAGGCGGGTATGTTTTCCCAATCCCTTCTTAACAAATCCATTGGCTTCAAGAATAATCAGGCCCAGTGCCTCCAATCGTTCTAATCCTGATAGCGTGATTCCTTGCGTGACATAAACTGCGTCGTTTATGTTAAAGATAAGGGGTATCGGATCGCCTTGGATCCATGTGAATTGACTTAATGCTTCGAAAAGCTGTTTGTCTTCTCTCGTCAAATCAGACGAAGAAGTATTCCCGGATTTATGATTGTCGGCATGTAATTTGCCAGCGATTGATTGCATCAGCAGGGTGATTAATTTTCCCAAAAACATGACGAAATTATTTATCTGATGGATCTTCGATTTTGTCAGAGGGTTTCGATTCATTTAACATTGTGGGTTTATCTTTAGCGGCTTCCGTAGCAATTTCTTTTTCTTGCTTGGGCGCCTTGTCTTTAGATTTATCTTTTACTTTTCGGGACTTAATTTCCTTATTGATTTCATCAAGGAAGGCCATGTTGTCTTTACGTTGTTTTTCGCTTTTGTACCATGATAGACAAGTAATTGCACCCATAATGATTAATATAATGCTTAAAACATCAACGCCATCAAAAAAGATAAAAACCACACCGGTTGAGATCGCAAATGCGCCTAACAACGCGGTAAGCAACCATAATTTTGAACCGGAGCTACTATTTCGTTTGCTCCAGGATTCGAGATTATCGCGCGTTGAAATTAATTCTTCGTCGGTCCATTTTTTCATACTCATTGTTGCAGATCTCCATTTGGGGCTTTTAATTTCTGAAGTGTAAAATAAAAAAGGCACCTTGCGGTGCCTTTTTAGGTATTACTAATTTTAGAAATTGTGACGCATACCAACTGACCAGGTATTGCTATCTCTAAAGGTTACGCTAGCTCCATCAATCATAGCGCGCTGATATCCGCCAAACAGGCTGGAGCGCTTGCTCAGATTATGAATCGCGCCGACTGTAAAGCTACTCACTTCACGGCTAGCTGGACCACCGGTCAATCCATGAGCATTTGCCATACCGCCTTGAGCTACAAAGCTGGTATTTCCCCAATCATATTGACCACCCGTAAACCAAAGATTGCCGTCACCACCCAAGTTCATCGCAGAATTACATTGCGAACGCGAATCTCCCAAACCGGTTGCTGGGTTACCCAATTGCGCAGCATTGGTACAGGTTGCAGCGCCAACCGCGTTGTTAATATTTTCATATTGACCGCTGAGTTTAAAGTTTTGATAACCCCATGATGCACCACCGCGCCATACGTGCTCATTGTTGGTTAATCCCATGGCTGTTCTTTGACGTGTGCTGATGTTATCGCGAGAATATCCACCAAAAACAGCTAAATTATGCCCTTGGTATTGGGTATCGTACTTACCCGCAACTTGGAAATCCCATTCGCCGTCTTCACCGCCGGAATTCGATTGACTGCCTGAGAAGCCGCCGTTAGGAAGAATGATATTGGCTGGATCCAAACGATTGGCATCGCCCGGCATCAAAATACCGGCAAAACTAAAGCCTTGAACTTTTGGCGAATCGTAACGTACCGCACTGTTTACAAAACCGTTGGCACCTGCGCCCATACCATTTGCTGACGCTGTCATCGTGCCACCGCTACCAGCGGCTTGCAGTGTTGTATATGCAAAAGGATCAATGGTCATACCGCCCGCAAAATCTTTGAACGGAGATTGAACGCGTCCAAATTTTACTTCACCCCAGTTATCGTTAGCCAATGCAACCCAATGCTCACGGGCAACACCTAATGCTCCGCTACCGGTGCTAAAGCCATACTCAACATGCGC
>SXJH01000139.1 GCA_005779435.1 Nitrosomonas sp.
GGTATCAATTCACCAAACCGGCTGCTTTTTACCGATTATTAGAAAACCTCTCAACACCCGCCGCCATTGCGCACATCGTAATGGCGGCTTCTATATTAACCGTTGCGCGTCAATGGCCAGCCGATCAGTAAAACCGTAATGGTGACAATAGCAGTCACGATATTCATCGGAATACCGGCGCGCAGAAAATCGCTAAAGCGATATTCCCCCGGCCCGTACACCATCATATTGGTTTGATAGCCCAGCGGCGTGGCAAAGCTCGCGGAAGCGGCTATCATGATTGCAAATACGAAAGGCACGTTGTTCAAGTCCGCTTTCTCGGTAATCTCCAACACAATGGGCAGCATCAGCAACGCTGCGGCATTGTTAGTAATCACTTCGGTTAATATCGAAATGGCCACATAAGTCAGAATCAACAACAACCAAGGTCTGCCGCCGCTCAAGTCGACGATATTTGCCGCCAGATACTTGGCGACCCCGGTTTTCTCCAACGCCATACCGAGCGCAAACGAGGCGGCAATGGTCAGAATAACCGTTAAATCGAGGCTCTTTTCCGCCTGGCTGGCTGAACAGCATCCGGTCAGAATCATCAAACCGGCACCTATCAGTGCGGCATTCAACATGGTTATCGCTTCAAAACTGGCCGCAGTAATGACACCCACTAAAATCAACCATGCGACATAAGCGCGCTCATGGCGCGGCGCTTCGGTATTCAAATCGTTGATCAGCAGAAAATCCTTGTTGTACCGCTGACGCGTTACAAAAGCCGGACGCGCCTCCAGCAACAATGTATCGCCTGCTTGCAAAATAATGCTGCCGAGATTGCCTTTGATCCGTTCGCCATTGCGCGCTACCGCCAATACCGCCGCACCGTATCGTGCCCGGAAACGCGCGTCGCGAATGGCATAACCGATCGCCGTGCAATGCGGCGATACAACCGCCTCAACCAAGCGCCGCTCAGGATGGCGCTCGACAAAGGTTTGATCGCCATCCATCGATGGCACAATACCTTTTATGCGCAGCAAATCCGAAATGGCATCGGTATCGCCTGCGAACACCAACCGATCGCCGCCCTGCAACACCTCATCCGGCGCAACAACCGCTAACGCAGTGCCGCCACGCTCAATCTCTACCAAGTAAATGCGCTGCAAATGCCGCAATCCTGCTTGTTCAATCGTTTTGCCGACCAGCGGACCGTCGGAATCGATGGAAACCTCCAGGGTAAATTCGCGCAAATTCGAAAAAACCTGCCCTTGCTGCCGATCAGGCAATAATTTAGGAAACGCCAGCCACATGAACAGAAATCCCGTGATGGCGACCGGCAATCCAACGGCGGTAATCGAAAACAACGAAAACCCCGGCTCGCCGGTCAAAGTTTGATATTGACCATTGACGATCAGATTGGTGCTGGTGCCGATCAAGGTCACCGTCCCGCCGAGAATCGCGGTATAGCTCAACGGGATCATCAGCTTGGAAGGGGAAATGCCGATTTTCCGCGACCAACCGTAAATCGCCGGAATCATCGTCGCGACGACCGGCGTGTTATTTAGAAAGCTGCTCAGGAAAGCAATCGGCCAAAACATGCGATTGAGAGCGGCGCGCGGTGTTTTCGGTCTGCCCAGCAGTGTATTGACCAACAAATCGATCGCACCCGAAGCATGCATACCCGCAGCAACGACAAACATCCCGGCCACGGTAATTAGCCCGGAATTACTGAAACCGCTCAACGCATCGGCACTGCTCAGGATGCCGGTGACGCTCAAGATCGTCAACGCACCCAGCATAATCAGATGCGGGCCGATTCGTGTCGTAATCAGTAGTGTCAGTATGGCAACACACAACCCCAAGGTAAACCATCCCTGCCATTCCATATTAGTTATCCCGATCAGAAGAAATCGGTGGAATATACAACACTCCTTATATAACCATAAATACTGATATCTTATATTGATATAAATTCAGATTATAAAAATACCGGCGCAATTGACGAATACTTGCAACAATCGGCTACACTTGCGCTTCTCTAAAAAATATCGTACTGAAAATGTCCAAGATTTTATTTTCGATCCTGCTTTATTTCATCGTGCTAACGCCCGGCTTTGCCGATCATCACATCCGTCCCGGCTTATGGGAAATCGCCACACGATCCGATTTATTGTCGCTGGTGCCGCATATCCCGCCGGAACACATGCAACAACTGCATAACCTCGCCAAACGCCACGGCATCAAGTTACCCAAAATCGAAAACAATGCCGTCGCGTCGAAAATCTGCATCACCGACGAAATGGCACGACAGGAAATTCCGACTTATCTATACGAATACCGCTCCGGCTGCACCGTGCAAAACGCCACTCGCACCGGCAATCGCTATCGATTGGAATTGACATGCGCCAATAAGCATTTTCAAGGCACCGGCTCCGCACAAGGCACTTTCGCCACCCCGGAAAGCTTTACCGGAACCACTGAATTTGAAAGCACCGTCGGCGGTGCCCCTCTCTTTGCCACAGCGGAAATACAAGGCCGCTGGGTTAACGAACACTGCACCGCAGCGAATCCGCCGCCATGATTTTCTGGAAATTCGTAAACCCCTGATCCAGTACCAGACTAATTGCATCCAGTCTGAATTCCTTTATATATTGTTTCCTCGTTTCCATTTCCTCCTCCAATTAAGATTATTTTCTCTTAAACTTGAGGTGTCCGGGTCTATTAGACCGCATCATATTGATCCATGCACTTTACTATGGCAAGATACAAGACCGGGAAGCTGCCGGAGTTAGGACTCATCAATTGCATCAATGAGATAATGGCTTTATCCCTCCCGATTTTTTCACTGCAGCACCCCAAAATCGAGAATCCCCGGTTGATTCATTGCAATTGCATTGACCCGGCAGCCTCGCAGGCCGCTGATTTTTTTATTAACACTTTTAAATAGAGACAACCTTGGACGAAAGTTTAAATCAGATCGCTGTATATTTTGAAACGGTACCGCTGTGGCCATTCCTTTTATTTGGTTTGTTAGGTGTAGTAGCGATTATGGTGGATATCGTTAATCGTAAACGCAGCGCCATGGCCATCGAAAACTTCCGTTTGACTATTGAAATGGAACTTGCCGATATGTATCCGGTGCATAAACGCTGGCCGAAAAACATCAATCATTATCTCACCGCCCGATTGCCCGAGATGTATCAGAATTTTGAGGTGCTTCGCGTATTCATTCCGCAAAAAAATCTGCTTAGCTACAATACGGATTGGAATAATTTCCGCGATTTCTGCCGCGCGATTACCGACGAAAAAATTGCGGCAGCCGAACAATCCGCCGCCGACGCCAATCCGTCTGTCGGCCGGGAGCCCGATCCGAAAGTCGTATTTCACGATTTGATTACCAAGCTGCTTAAACATACCGAGTTTTAAGGAGACGCTGATCCATTCGGCGAATGAGATGAAGCACGAGGCGCACGGAACGCAGCAACCGAGACCTATCGACAAGATAGGTGAAGGAGCGAGTACCGCGCAACGAAGTGATTCGCTCGTACAGCCAATTAATCAGCGTTTTCTTAAGATCTTTGTTCGTCGTTGTTTCTGATGTCATCGGTGCTTTGATTCATCGCGGCAAAATTACTCTCGAACAGTTACCATGAACCATTCCTCCAAGCCGCTCCATCCCTCGATAACGGTGCGTCCGGTCATGTCATACCGCGATATGGGCACATTTATCGATGTGCCTTGGCGCGTATACGCCGACGACCCCCTATGGGTGCCGCCTTTGCGGCTGGAGCGACGCTTCCATTTTTCCCGTTACAATCCTTATTTCAAGCATGGCGAATGGCAGGCCTGGGTTGCTTATCAAAACGGTCAACCCGTCGGGCGAATCAGTGCGCAAATCGACTCCTTGCATCAGGAACGCTACGGCAAGGATAGCGGCCACTTCGGCCTACTGGAATGCATCGACGATGCGGAAGTTTTCGCCGCACTGATACTGCATGCCGAAGCCTGGCTTGCTTCGCGCGAAATACGCCATGTCAGCGGCCCGTTCAACCTTTCGATCAATCAGGAATGCGGCATTTTGATTGAAGGGTTCGATACTCCGCCCGTGATCATGATGCCGCATTCGGCGCGCTGGTATGGCCGCTTGTTGCAAGAGAACGGCTATTCTCCGGAAAAGGATTTGTTGGCTTACAGGATTAAGGTCGATTTTGAGTTTCCGCCCGTCATGCAGGCAATCATTAAACGATTCTCCAGGCAAATTAAATTGCGCACATTGCGGCGCGACCGATTCGATGCCGAGATGGAAACGCTGCGGGATATTTTTAACGATGCGTGGTCCGGAAATTGGGGATTTATTCCGTTCACGCAAGAAGAATTTGCCGAACTGGGCAGCAGCTTACGTTTGCTGCTGCCGGATGAGTACATTCAAATCGCCGAAGTCGATGGCAAGCCCGCCGCCTTTATGGTGGGATTGCCCAACCTCAACGAAGCGTTACCGGAACTCAACGGCAGCTTGTTTCCATTCGGCTGGTTGAAATTGATCAAAAAAGTCCGCAATCGAGAAATCCGCTCGGGCCGCATACCGTTGATGGGCGTACGCAAGCAATATCAGAACTCGCCGGTAGGTATCGCACTGGCTTGCCAAGTCATTGATGCGCCGCGCAAAGCGGGACTTGCTCGCGGGATCGAAGAAGTCGAAATGTCGTGGATTCTGGAAGATAACGTCGCGATGCGCGGCATCCTCGATAAAATTGGCAGCGAACCTTACAAGCGTTATCGCATTTTCGGAAAAACACTGTGAACCTTCAATCCAACCCGCCGCCGCAACGATTTGCCGCCGTGGTGCTGGCCGCCGACCGCACCGGCAAAGACCCGATCACGCAACATACGGGAGCTGCTTGCAAAGCTTTTGCGCCGGTTGGCGGCATCCCGATGATTATTCGCGTATTGGATGCATTGAATGCATGCGAACAAATCGCCGCCGTCATTTTGTGCGGCCCCCCCGAATCGCTGCACGATCAATGTCCGGAACTAAAACAACGCATTGCTTCAGGGCAAGTGACATGGACGCCCAATCTGGATTCGCCCAGCCGCAGCGCCGAGCGCGGCGTTAGTCTGGCACCCGCCGATATGCCGGTATTATTGACCACCGCCGATCACGCCTTGCTTACGCCCTCCCTGTTGCAACATTTCTTGCAACAATCGTCGATTGCTCAGGGCGATGCGACAGTGGGCACAATCGAACAACGAACGGTTGCCGCTGCATTCCCGCAATCCAAGCGCACCGTAATCCGCTTGCACGACGGCGGATTTTGCGGCTGCAATTTATTTACTTTTACGCCGCAAGGCCGTTCATTAATCGGCTTCTGGCGGCAAGCGGAAGCATTGCGCAAACGTCCATGGCGGCTTATCGCAAAAGTGCTCGGATTCAAAACGGTTTGGCGGTATTTGCTGGGAACGCTGACGCTTAAGCAAGCATTGGCGGCAGTTTCGGAAAAATCGGGCGTCGATATCCGCGCCATCGTGCTCGACGACCCTCGCGCCGGCATCGATGTCGACAAGGTTGAAGATTTATTGCTGGCCGAAGCCATCGTTAAATCGAATCCATGAAACTCATCGATCGATACATCGCACGGGAAATCATGCTGCCGTTTACGGTGGTAATTTTGATTCTGGTCGGGCTGTTCGCAAGCTTCAGCAGCGCCCGGCTATTGGCGGGTGCGATCACCGAAACCTTGGGACTTGCCGCACTGCTCAAATTGGTATTTCTCAAGACGGTGATCGCTTTGGAAGTGCTGATCCCTATCGCGCTTTATATTTCGGTTATCATCGGCTTGGGACGGCTCAACAAAGATCACGAGTTAAACGTAATGCGCGCCAGCGGCATCAGCGGCAAACGCATTGTGCTGGTGGTATTGGTCGTCGCAATACCGATCGGCGTCATCAGCGGAATATTGTCCGCGTA
>SXJH01000140.1 GCA_005779435.1 Nitrosomonas sp.
ATATCGAACAAACCGTCGCTTTGCTGGTAGCACGTCGCCGCATAATCCAGCAATCCGGCGGTTTCGTCGTCGACATCGATCCATCCGCCTTTTGCGGCAACCCGATTGATTTCGGACAAAAAACTGTCCGCCCGATACCGCGAATATTTCGCCTCCAAGCGCGACACATCCTCCATGACAACGCGAGCGGCTTGTTCGGCTTTTTTCTCGCTGCGCGCATAGAGCTGAATCGCGCACGGCGAACCCATTGCCTTGAAATCGTGGTGGTAGTACGTTAACGGCACCATTTAGGCACTCATCCAAATATTTCTAAGGAATCATTGAGTTATTCTGAATTTGTCATTCCGGCGAAGGCATGAATCCGGAAAAATCGGCAAACCGGATACCGGCTCTCGCCGGTGTACCGGATTATTCAGTGTTTCCCTAAAACTGATAACTCCAAGTCGCCGACAGCATTCCCTGCCGATCGAGCTGAAATCCGTTAAAATCGCTTCTAACGGGTTCTATCCATTCAAAACCGAGCCGATTCCCGGCAAACCGCCCGCCGGGAATTCGCGCATTCACACCGAATCCGACATCCCAAAACTGCCCGCCGTAATTCGACGGAAAATCCATCGGCCCGATCCGCGCATTATACGAATCGAAATCCCGGTGAATCGCTCCCTGAATCGTATACGCCCCGCGCACCGTAGCCGTCAGCCAGGGCTTCACATCGAAGCCGCCCCATGCCGTCGCTTGAAACAAATCGCCCAAGCGATACCCCGACTTGTTTTTGTCTTCCAATCGCTTGACGCCGCTGAATTGAGCTCCCCAAGACCAGCGATGGCGCTCCCCGAGATACGTCAGGTTCGGCATAAAATCCCAGGTGCCGCTGCCCAATTGCATGCCGAAATGCATCAAGCCGCCGTCCGCTTTAAACATGCGCCGACTCTCGATATCCACTTTACCGGTCGGCGCGCTAAATCCGAGGCTCACATGCACCCAATGGCCATGAATATCCAATAACTTAATCAGCGATGAAAAATAAGTATCGCCGACCGCGCCGGTTTCATGAACCGCACCGCTTTTATGTTCGTGCGAACCGGGCGTTGCGGGCGGCGCACCCTGCAGCCTGCGCAAACTCATGTCCATATCCATAAAAGTGGGCATCAGCATGACGTTAAGCCACTTTGTCGGCGCATACATGAGATCGACCATATGCATACGCATGTCCATATACGTCGGTGCAAAGCGGCAAAGCGACGCATCGCTGCAACCTTGCTCGACGATGGCCAGATCGTCGGCCTTCCGTGCGCCATGCAGCATATTGCCGCCCGTCCAACCGTACATAAACCGGTATCCCGCCATAAACTCTCCCGGCTTATCGAGCATGTGGCCGAACATGATGCCCGCCGGCGGTATTTTGTGGTGATGATAAGAATGCATATGAGGCCGCGAAGCGCTCCCTGAACCGCCGATCGGCAGCGACGCGGGAATCGACTCGACGTCGAACCTCACCGCCGCATTGGCCACATAGTAATCGAAATCGGCAAAACTGTTGTTCCCGCCGTTGCCAATCTGCATGGCGCCGGCGCGCGTGTAGTATTCAAATCCCGCTTCGAAAGCAACGCCGCGCATGATTAACTTGCTCAGCGCGACACCGCCGCTGAGTGAGCCAAAACCCGCCAAGCGATGATCGCTGGAGAAATTGTCCGGCAACTTATCCGCATTGTACAAAACCGTTTTAGGCTGAACGTTGAGCAACGATTCATCGACAAAATTGCCGTTTTTGTCGACCAAATTAAAATTCGTATCGCGGAAATATTGCTCCGAGGGATTCTTCGGATCGAACCAGATCTGCCGCCCTAAGCTATCCACTTCGTTCCTGCGGTAAGTTTGCTGCGAAAACAAATACGGTTTATAAAAGCTGGCGGAATCCTGCGAGTAATAGCGGATTCGCGGCATCAACGTCCAGCCGCCGCCCAGCGGTTGCACCCAGTTCGCATCGAAAGTGTGCGCGTTGATTCCCCAATCGTCCGTCGACAACCGGTATCCCAGATGCAATGCCGCATCGAATGCATCGATATATTGAATGTATTTGGCGCTGAACGCAGCTTGATTGCGGAAATTCGGCCTTTGCTCCAGCAGCGCGCGCATATCCCCGCTAACCGGCGTCGATTGACCGTTATTCAACGCCGCAGGATCGACAAAAATAACCGTCATCACCTTATACGGATTTTCCAAATAACCGTTGCTATGGGTATAGCCGATATTGGTTTCGAGCAAAGCGCTTTTATTCAAAATCTGCGTCACGCCCAAATTGGCGCTCCAATCCCGCCGTTCGCCCTTTAATACTTCGGCGCCGTTGCGATTATCGATCTGGTGCAGGAAAGCATTCTTGGTGATGTACGGCGAAGCATCGTGATCCAGGATAGCGCCGATATTGCTACTTGAATATCCGGCACCGTATTTTAAACTGGTCAATTTCTGGTTGAAATCGACGCGACCGCCGATATTGCCGAAGCTCGATTTGTAATCCCGTTCGCGCGAAAAACCGCCGCTTACATTAAGCACCGCCTCATTCCATTCCCGGCTCAAACCGAAACTGGCCTGATTGCGGGTTTCCGGGGACGCGGACGATAGCACCATCACGGAACGGGGGTCTCTGACCAACGATCCGCCATGATTCGGATCCAATCCCAGCGGATTGAGGTTGCGATCCAATAACAAATTAGGGTTGGTGATAATCGGCGATGCGCCGACGACGGTCACGCCCGACGGTGTATTGGCATAAATCGGATTATTGCCGTTCGCAGCCAACGGCGAGATAGTAATCGGCGTTGCGCCCGACCAGGTATCCTGGGTGTAACTGAAATTGAACTTGGTGCGATCCGTCAGCGAAAACACGCCGCTGCCATGCAGCACGTCCGCCGTAATGGGCTTCAGGTTATTGGGCACATTGAATAAGTCCCGCTTTCCTTCCTGATAACGGCTGAATTGAAAATTAATGCGATCGTTGTCGGCGGCATGCGCAGCGTTCAACATCAACCCCGGCAAAACGAGCGCAGCGGAAGTTAATGCTTGTAACGCCTTGCCAGCGGGAGATGGCTCGACCGAAACTTTTCTATCGGGATGACTATCGGGACAAGATAGCGTCGCCTCTTTCGCGGCATCCGATTTCCGGAACGCAATCATCTCGGGCACAGCACTATACCCATTCCGATTGATCGATGATTAGCCGCAAGCGCAAGGCAGCGCGTCAATAACAACCGCACCCGCCGCCGCCGCCGGAAGAATGCGTGCTGGCGGCAGCTTCCCGGCTGCTGTAATTATGCATTTGAATAGTGCTTTGCAACGGATACGGCTCCAATGCCATTTGCGGTTTTGCCAAATTTCCGCGTTCCCAGACAGCCACATGCGCGCAGCCTGAAACAACGAATACGAACACTATCAAAACGTATCGCATACCGTGTTCTGTATGAAGAGCTAGTGTTTTTCCGCCAAAACCTGCTCAACCATCATGCGCAATTGATCGCTTTCCCCTGGACGGAAACCTTGATGTACATAACGGACATTCCCTTTACGGTCGATCAGAAAGGACGAAGGCATCGCAATGACGCCAAAATCCTTGGCGCATTGTTTAGTCTGGTCCGCGACGATCTCGAAATCGACCGGATTTTTATCCAGAAACGCCTGAGCATCCGCTTTCTTTTCATCCAAATTGACGCCGATGACATGCAGGCCTTGCGCCTTGAATTCATGTTCCATTTGATTTAAGAAGGGGAAGGATTTTACACAAGGCGGGCACCACGAAGCCCAAAAATCGACGTAGACGACTTCACCTTGCATCGACCGCAATCCTTTTACCGGCGATCCCTCCAACGTCGTAAAAGCGCAATCCGGCGACGGTATCTCAACTTGCTGCGTTGCAAACACCGAAGCACTGAATAGAATCGAGGCGGATAAAAATAATGCGCCAGCAAGAAAGTTTTTTTGTCTTTTTATCATGATTCAACCAATGAGGTTTGATAATGCCCTACTACAATTAATGAAATTGCAAAACGCCTATTTCGGTTTCCGTATGAGCACCCGACGCCGCCATACAATGATAATCAATATCAAACGTCCGTTCGCCGACATTGGTTTTATTGACCATCATATAGTAAGTGCCATTTCCTCCTTGGAGCGAAATGTAATCGCTATAGTTGGCATCCCCCGAGATATGATCGGTAATACTGACGGCCTTATTCCCTTTTAAAAGCTGCAAATTGATCAACAACCCAGCGACCGGAGGCGAAAAATCCTTGATTCTAGCAAGAAGGTGATCGGTCGCCTCACTGCCCGTACTCGAACACGTCACAATCGCAAGGCCGGTAAAAGTGGCCGACACCCCTTCCGCATCCATAGTAGCGCCGCCATTGTGCGCACTGCCTATTCCCATATAGCCGACCGAAGAAACAGTCAACATCATCATGAAAAGTTTTTTTATTGTCGGCTTTATCATCTTGTAACACTCTGTTTTAAGTTATTAAGGCGCACCGGCATGATCGGTTATTGCTCGCGACTACCATATAGACAGGAATCGACTCGTACTGCTTGCCAAGTATTGCCGGGTCTTGCTGAAAAAACAATGCGACATAATGTCGCAGCCCAGCCATTTTCACCGCAAGCCTTCTATCCAAAAAAAACGCAGGCCAAAGACCTGCGCTTGAAGAGAGAAGTAATATCGATATCGGCGAGTTACTTAGGCCAAACCTGCTTGCCGTCGACGATCACTTTCATGTCGCGATTTAACTGCGCTGCGGAAGGTTTAATCGTGACATCCAGCCCGGCGCCGCAAGAGGCCGGTAGCGGCGCAATCGTTCTGTTCACTTTTAAGGTTGCCGGTGAGTCATATCCATGCAATCCTTGACCGTCAAAATTGGAGCCGACCGCCGGAGTCCATAGCTGTACTGTCGCATTGCTGAATCCACCGGCATCGGTAATCTCGCAAATATCCGCAATCGACACAATGAAAGTCACACTCTTGGCGCACGAATCGGGATTAATGACAACACCTGCCGTCGTAAATGGTATCAAACCGCGATAGCCTGCGGTCAATTTACCGCCGCCCGCCCAGAAACCAAGCTTATTGCCCAAAGAATCCTTGATATATTTTTGCATTTCGAAGACATCCTTGCTCTGAACAATCGTCACCGGGCTTGCCCAATTGGTGACGAAATCGGCAAGCGTGCCTTGATGTATAGCGGCCTCTACTGTCGCAGCGCTACCGGCAGGTTTGGTTGTAATGATCGAATCCTTGCCGTCGGGAAAAACAACTACCGTACCGATGGTATCGATCGTCGATGCACCAGTGGTTTCATCCTGGCATCCATGCCCTATGACAACATCGTTATAGTTACTGCCGTGATTTGCTGAATTTTCATCGATAGTCGGCGTTTTCAAGCGCGTATGCGCAAAAATATTTTGCGATGCGATAACTGCCAAAACAGCAATCGTTGAAACTGCAAACCACTTAAAACTACTTTCTTTACCCATTTATATTCCCCAGCGTTATATTCATTGTTAATTCTTTCTATAATTGATTCGCCATGCGCAGCGTGAAATCGCTTAACTCACATAACTCGTCGCGGTTTGAATTATCTTGCGCAACAACAGAAAACATCAATGCGGCAAAACGTCGCATACCAGAAGAAAAAACATAACACATTAAAATAAAACATACTTACTATCGACAACAAACTCAGATGCGACAATTTGCCACATATCGACGCATCAAATTCACTGATGAGCGGTGTAATATTTTTTTCAAAATCGAGTTCGCATTTTTACTTGACTTTTCAAATAATCCACAATTTTAGATGCTTATACGAATCGATTCGAGCGATAGGACAAGAAATACAAAACAACACAATAACATACTGATTACAAACAAATAATAACACTGTACACTATTTAATCAATCTAAGGAAAACCCTTAGAAATTTATAGGTTAGCGCCCCAAGCACAACAATTATTCACAAAGTTATCCACAGAATTTGTGGATAATGAAGAAATATTATGTAAAACAAAGCATTTGTTAGCGGTTTTAATTTTATGCATTTACAACTTGCGCGACTATAATCGCAATTCCCCAATTCGCTGCAATGAGCCATGAATTCCCCCCGCAAACAAGTATTAGATTGTATTAAATGGAATTTCCATAACAGCTACACGCGCTTACCCGATTTTTTTTATGCCGAACTAAATCCCATTCAGGTACGAGCCCCAAACGTGGCGATACTGAATCATGCGCTGGCGGAATCGCTGGGATTGAACACACGCGAATTGCTCGAAACAGATGCCGCCTTGCTGTTTTCCGGCAATCGATTACCCGATGGCGCACATCCCATCGCACAAGCCTATGCCGGTCATCAGTTCGGTCATTTCACAATGCTGGGCGATGGCCGGGCCATATTGCTTGGCGAACACATCGCACCCGTCGGCAGCCGATTCGATATTCAACTCAAAGGCTCGGGTCAAACGCCGTTTTCACGGCGCGGCGACGGGCGCGCCGCACTTGGACCGATGTTACGGGAGTACGTCATCAGCGAAGCAATGCATGCGCTCAATATCCCTACGACACGCAGCTTGGCCGTAGTTACAACCGGCGAACCGGTAGCGCGCGAGGACCTTTTGCCCGGGGCAATTCTAACCCGCGTAGCAGCCAGCCATATTCGCGTCGGCACATTCGAATATGCCGCCGCACTGAAAAATATCGAAGCGATCAAAATTCTGGCCGATTACGCAATCCAACGCCACGATCCGGATCTGCTCGATACCGGAAACCGCTACCTCGCATTCTTGGATCGAGTGATTGAGCGTCAAGCGTCGCTCGTCGCGAAATGGATGCTCGTCGGCTTCATTCATGGCGTAATGAATACGGATAACATGACAATTAGCGGGGAAACCATCGATTACGGGCCTTGTGCATTTATGGACATATTCGATCCCGATACCGTATTCAGCTCAATCGATCATCATGGCCGCTACTGCTATCG
>SXJH01000141.1 GCA_005779435.1 Nitrosomonas sp.
AACAATATTGAAATTATCGACGAAATAAACGATCTCTTATCCGAATTGCACGATGCCTGGAGAAGAATCGAACCGCTCGGCAAAGCTCAAGTCGAAACCAAAACGGCCGCTATTTGAATAAAACCAGCACATGAAAAGGATACACCGATAGATGGATAGCTCTCAAATGCTCACGACATACAATGCCATTTTAACCACCACGGGGAAAATGCTGGCCGCCGCACAAAATAACGAGTGGGATCAATTGATTCTGCTTGAACAGGAATGCAAGCGACTTACCGAGCTACTGATCAAGAACGATCAAGAACCCATACTGGATCAAGAGGTATTGCAAAAGAAAGTGCAAATAATCCATCGGATATTGGACGACGATGCGCAAATAAAAGCGATTACCGAACCGTGGATGGTAAGATTGCAGGCTATGCTCAGCACCAATAGCCGCGAACGGGACTTGCAACAAGCCTACCAATCGATGAGTAACGGCTGATTTTCAAACACACTTTTGCAGGTTTGATGTACTCTCCACAGCAAACCTGCAAAACAACCGGAAGATGAATTGTCATGTTTCCAATGCCGATCAGAACCGACTTAACCTCGCCTTCAACCCTAACCAAACCTGTTGCACCCATTTCGCCGGTCACGGCGATCACCGATTCGCAAAATTTTCCCGATGGCTTTATCGAAGGCCAAAAATATTTGGCGCTGATCGAAGCCCGCTTATTCAATGGCAATTCTCGAGTCCTGGTTGCCGATCAATTGCTGCAAATGAAATTGCCGGACAATTTTCAACCCGGCAGCAAACTGGAACTCGTTTTTATAGCACGCAAGCCAGAGCCTCAGTTTCTGGTTATAAACCAAGCGCCGGCCGACACAACGGAAAACAACGCATCCATAAGTCCAATCGGCCGATTCTTAGGCACTCTGATACAAGATATGCTTAAGCAAACGCCTGTCGCCGCCAATACTAACGGCACCGGTTCCAGCAACACCATTTCCGGCGGCACAATTTTCAGCAGCGCAAACCGTGGCGGCAATATCGCGCCGAGTCTCATCGGTTCAAAGCCGATTTTTTCCTCTCTTCCCATAAATAGCGCCGAATTACCCGGTTTATTACAAAAAGCAATCGTACAAAGCGGGTTATTCTATGAATCCCATCAAGCGCAGTGGGTTCAAGGTGAAAATACGCTGGAAAATTTGCAACAGGAACCGCAAGGAAAATTAATGCTGGTGACATCGGAAGTATCGTCAACTAAAGCTGCCATAGCAGCTTCCATGAATCCTGAAATGCCGGTGCATCAACAGGCGATTCCGCTCGTGCAGCAACAGTTGAATACATTGGAAACCGGGCATTTGTTTTGGCGCGGCGAAGTTTGGCAAGGCCAATCCATGGATTGGAATATTTACGAAGAATCCAACCGTGACGAGAAAAATAACGACGAATCGACACAAGCCGCACAGTGGCGCACGCAAATACGACTATCGATGCCGCAACTTGGAGACATTACCGCAACGATTGCATTAAGCGCGCAAGGAATTAACATCAAGCTCAATACCTCCCAGTTGGATACGGCGAATCTGCTAAAAGGCAATCAAATGCCGCTGGCAACCGATATGCAATCGGCGGGAATAACGATCCAAACACTGGAAATTCAACACGATGTCGGCAAATGATCCATATCTCTCCGCTGTAGCCCTTGCTTATCGCGAAGGGCAAGCCGCGCCCAGAGTCGTCGCCAAAGGTCGCGGGCTTATTGCCGAAGAAATCGTCCGCCGCGCCAAAGAGGCGGGGATCTATGTGCATGAGTCGAGCGAATTGGTATCATTGCTGATGCAAGTCAATCTCGACGATCGCATTCCGCCGCAACTCTATGTCGCCGTCGCTGAATTGCTGGCATGGCTTTATCGCTTGGAGCAGGGCAAGACATCCCCTGTATCGACACACCGCAAAGAATCGACGATTGCTCAAAAAATTCAGGAGGCCACTGAGCACCATGCAAGAACCTGATCAAGAAATAGCCATCACAAGCAAATTGAAACCCACGCAATTTTCCTCGCCGGATACCGAAGAGAATTTCCGTGTTCATTCGCAAATCGACATTATTTTTATTCTGCGCGGAGTTATACAGGCAAATTCGCTGGTCACACTCTACCACGGCATAACCGACGATTTTATTTTGACTGCGATCTTAGCGATCGACCTACAAAATAATCGAGTCATCGTAGATTACGGCAGCGATGAAAAAATCTGCCAGCAAGCGCTTCAATCCAAGGAATTGACTTTTGTCACGGTACAAAATCGGGTCAAAGTGGAATTTACTTGCGATCAAATCCAAAAAATACAGTTTGAAGGCAAAGATGCGTTTGCCGTCAATATACCCGCATCGTTGCTGAGAATTCAGCGACGGGATCATTTCCGGATTTCCACGCCGATCATAAATCCGCTCAAATGCATCATCCCGATCCCCGGAGGAACTCCATCTTCCAAAGCGGAAGTTGCGCTCCTCGATATCAGTTGCGGCGGAATAGCGGTTATCGATCAACATCCCGTCATTAATTTCGACCCTGGCATCATCTACGAAAACTGTCAAATCGCGCTTCCTGAAATCGGCACTATTAAAATAACCATTAAAGTAAAAAACACATACGAAATTACGTTGCGTAACGGCCAAAACTGTATGCGCGCCGGATGCCAATTCATGAGTCTGCCCGCCAGCATGGAAGCCATGATTCAACGCTACATTACCAAACAGGAGCAAATGCGAAAAAACAAATAAAACGGTTTCAGCGCACGAACTGCCGACCAAACATAATCACCATCACCCCCACCAAACAAATTGCAACACCGATCCAATCCGTAATAGCCGGGCGAATTGCATCCACCGCCCACAACCACATCAGCGCCACGCTAATATAAACGCCTCCGTAAGCTGCGTAAACACGCCCCGCCGCTTGCGGATGCAGCGTCAGCAACCAAACGAACAGCGCCAGACTGATGGCCGCAGGCACAAGCAACCAAACAGACCTACCTTCTTTTAACCAAAGATAAGGC
>SXJH01000142.1 GCA_005779435.1 Nitrosomonas sp.
GATGCCTTCCATCAAGCAACCGTCGCCCAGGAAAACATAAGTAAAGTGGTCGACGATGTTGTACCCGGGACGGTTAAATTCGGCAGCCAGTACCTTTTCCGCCAATGCCATGCCTACCGCATTGGTAATTCCTTGCCCTAATGGGCCGGTAGTCGTTTCCACGCCGGGCGTATAACCGTACTCGGGATGGCCGGGTGTTTTGGAATGAAATTGACGGAATTTCTTAATTTCCTCCATCGGCAGGTCGTAGCCTGACAAATGCAACAGGGCATAGATCAGCATCGATCCATGCCCGTTGGAAAGAATAAAACGGTCGCGTTCGGCCCATGCCGGATTGCCGGGATTATGACGCAGGTGATGAATCCACAACACCTCAGCAATTTCAGCCATACCCATCGGCATACCGGGGTGACCTGAATTGGCTTTTTGCACGGCATCCATTGCCAATGCGCGAATTGCACTGGTTAAATCCCTGAATACCGGCGCGTCAAAATCCTTGAATGTCCCCATCGATACTAACTCCCTAATGATTTTCAAAAAACAGAATAAAAACCGGCATTATCCTCCAATCTCATGACGAGGACAACTAGAGGCCTGCATTTTGCAGCCAACTATTGATACAGAAACAGGAATTTTTTCGACAGAATCAATTGCCCCGCAGCTTAATGCCGAGTAATTTTATTTTTCGGTACAAATGCGTGCGTTCCAATCCGGCACGATCGGCCACGCGCGTCATGTTGCCGTTTTCTTGGTCGATCAAGCGCTCGAAATAGGTTTTTTCAAACAAGTCGCGCGCTTCCCGCAATGATAGATCCAGCGGAATTTCCGGTGTCACCGATACGGACGAGGATTCCGGAAAAACCATTGCCTGCTGAACTGCTTCGACGGATATTTCATCGCCGGTCGAAGTGAGCGCCAGCGAATGCACTACGCCGGTCAGTTGCGTCAGATTGCCCGGCCATTCGTAATTACGCAGGCAATTCAGCGCCGCAGTGCTGAACTGTAACGTGGCGCGCGCCTCGCCGGATTCGACAAAGCGCGACAAAATTTGATTCGCCAAATCGGGAATATCTTCCCGGTGAGCTCTTAATGCGGGAATGCCGATGCTTAAGCTGCTCAGTATCTCGTACAGCTTGGGATGATAGACGCCTTGCGCTGTCAGTTCGGCCAGCGGTTGAGAGGTTGCGCACACGAGGCGCACATTATATTTATCGAGTTTGCTCAGTAACAATAACAATCCTTTTTGCCCCAGCTTGCTGAGTTCGCCGATATCTTTGAGAAATAGCAAGCCATCTCGCGCCAGCTCAAGCAAATCCAGCGGGGATTCCGCCAACGATGTCAATGTTTCCGGTTCCACCCAAGGCGTATTCGGACGATGCATGAAGCGTGCGCATATCTCGATACCGGAACCCGGTTCGCCCATTAACAGCAAAGGCGCTTTCAAATTAGCCACTTGCTCCAAGCGCTTTCTAAGATCGGCGATTAAGGGACCTTTCCCCAAACTCACCAGCGATAGCGTCGATTGCTGCTTGTTTTGGCCGCCGCGCAGCGCTTTGCTGACAGTACCGAGCAGTTTCTGCAGCGGGATTGGTTTTTCCAGATAACCGAATGCGCCGATGCGTGTCGCTTCAACGGCGGTATCGATAGTGCCATGGCCGGACATCATAATCACAGGCATCGTCAACATGCCGTTGCTGGCCCATTCCTTCAGCAAGGTAATGCCATCGGTATCCGGCATCCAGATATCCAGCAATACCAGATCCGGGCGGGTTTGGTTGCGCCACGTTCGTGCTTGCTCGGCATTTTCCGCCACCGCTACGCGATAGCCTTCATCGCGCAGGATCTCGGATAACAACTCGCGAATACCGATTTCGTCGTCAACAACAAGTATTGTATTGTTCGTTAGCATTTAAAAATTCTCCACTCGCGGAATCTAATCAGCTTCGGCAAAACTGTCAAATTTCGCACGCGTGATCGGTCTGCCAAGAAGGCCTCGGGAAGTCTGCGCGAATCGTTCTGGCTTTCCCTAAGCGATTGATTGTTTGCTGCTTGGTTCGGCAGCATTTTTTTCGATTGCGGGCAGGATAATGGAAATTTGCGCGCCATGCGGTTTAATGTTTTCAATGTGAATGATACCCTCATGCTCTTCGATAATTTTTTTAACGATCGGCAATCCTAATCCTGTGCCTTTCTTTTTGGTAGTGACATAAGGTTCGAAGACGCGTGCTTTGATTTCGTCGGAGAAGCCGCAACCGTTATCGCGTATCGATAACTGCACGCCGCCGTGCACGATTTCCGTTGTGACCTCAATCACCGGTTCCGTTGCATCAATCAACGCATCCTGAGCATTTTGGAATAGATTATGCAATACCTGGCGCAATTGTGCGGAATCTCCCCGTACGCCGGGCAAATCATCGGCAAGCGCCTGTTTGATTTGTATGTGGTTATTGCTGTCCGTTGTCATATGAGCCGTTTCGTAGAGCGAAAGCACCTCTCTTACCAAGCGATTGAAATCGAGCGGACGCAACTCCATTTCCGGTACGCGAGCATACTGATTGAACTCATTGACCATTCTTTTCAGCGCTTCCACTTGATTGACAATGGTTTCGGTAGAGCGCCGCAATATTCTGGCATCTTCTTCGTTGAGTTTGTTGACGAGCTTATGCTGTACCCGCTCGGCGGACAATTGAATCGGGGTCAGCGGGTTTTTGATTTCGTGCGCCAGCCGCCGGGCAACTTCGCTCCAGGCTATCGCGCGCTGAACTTGCACCAGATTGGTAATGTCGTCGAAAACCACAACCCCGCCGCCGCCGGATATCTTGGGTAAACGCGTTCCGCGCAACAGCAGCACTTGATTGTTTCCGTCTTCAGAGCGCGTGATTTGGCGTTCCCAAACACCGGTTTCGCCCGAGTTGAATCCTGTGCGGATTTCGTCGACCAGTTCGGCTACACGCGGTTCATTGTCCACGCAACCTTCGATAATCGAGCCGTCCAAGCTGATCAGCGGCGCTTGCAGGATTTGTTCCGCGCTGCGGTTTGCCTTGGATAGAATCAATTGATCGTCAAAAACCAATACGCCGGATGACAGATTGGCCAGAATGCTTTCCAAGTGCGCGCGAGCGCTCTCCACTTCGTGTTGGGTATTTTGCTCCGCAGCACGCGCTTCTTCCAGCTGCTGCGTCATCAAATTGAAAGACTCGGTCAACACGCCCAATTCGTCCCGGCTTTGCACCAAATGGCGTCGACTATAATCTCCTTGCGCAATGGCGCGCGTGCCTTCCGCCAGCATGCCGAGCGGCGCGCTCAAATTTTCACTCAGCAGTGAAGCCGTCGCCAATGCCGAAAACAACGACAATAACAATGCCAGCGTCAGCGTGACGCTATACAGGCGGGTTAATCCCTGACGGGAGAGTGTCAGTTCCTGATAATCTTGAAATCCGGCCTGTACGCGTTCGGCATCTTTGGCCAACTGAGCGGGAACCGGTTGCAGCAGCTGCAGCATTCGGATGTCTTCTTTCAGGCTCAGCACATTGACGGGAGCGACAACGCGTAAATATAAGCCTTTATCCGCAGTAGGTTCGATTGCGCCGTAAGATTTTTGCGTGCGAACATGGCGCATCACCACTGCGTTCGGCATTTCGGGAAATGCGGCTACCTCGCTTTGACTGGAAAACGCAATGACTTTGCCTTCCTGATTGAATAAGGTTGCTTCCTCCACTTGCGATTGCAGTAATAATTCGTTGAGGATCGATAGCGGCGGATTGGAAGATTCGGATAAGACCAATGCGGTTGCTTGCGCTTTTTTTTGCAGCTCTTCCAATAAGTTTTCCAACATGGTTTGACCTAAATTCAAACCGCCTTCCAAAGCGCGATCCACTTTGACATCGAACCACGATTCGATGCTCTTTTCGAGAAATTGCACCGACACGGCATAAACCAGCGCGCCCGGCAATATCGCCATCAATGAAAAAATCAGCATCAACCGCAATGCCAGTCTGGAGCCGAACATACCCGACTTTAACCGGCGTCTGAATCGCCACAACATGACGCCAACGATCACCATCAGAAACAATACAAAGGCGATGTTGATGACAAGCAATTGTTGATATTTACGTTCGAAAAACTCGGTATTGGCGCCCGCTGTCGCAAGCAAGAAAAGCAGTACCGCGCCTAATCCGGCAGCGACAATCAGTACATACTTCATTACTGTTCCCTAAGCTGAAACGGTTGCCCCGGCGTCGGCTGGTGCATGCGCCATTCCAGCTTGCCGGAACTCAAATTCCATTGATTGGAACCCAGGGCTTCAACCTGAAAAGGCTTGGGGAGACGAGTCAGATCAAGCCAGATACGCAGCGAAGCGATATATTCGGTATCCGGCCGTATTTCCGGTTTTACTGTCAACGGATAATCGCGCAATTGTCCCGCTGCCTGCAGCGCCTCGCCGAGGGTAGTGAAATTCTGGGTGAACGATGGATGGCTCAAATGATATTGGCGCGTTAGCGCATAGTAACGCAAACCCACGCGATATTTTCCGCGCACAATTTCGTCGTCCCTCCAATACCAGCGCGCATCGACCAAGCTGAATTTTATTGCGAAGTAAAGCGTTATTCCTTTTTCCAGCGCTTGTTCCAAAGTTGGGTTGAGCGCGATTTTTGCATCCAGGCTCAGCGTCAGGTCGTTTTCTTTGGCTTCCATACTCACCGATTTTATTTGAATGCCTTGCGCGCGCGCTTCGGTGAACGGGGAAAACAGTAATAACAGCAGGATATAAGCAACAGACAGTCTCACCCGCCAGGCGAATACGCCATCATTTTTTGTGAAGTAAGGCATAGAAGAAACCATCGTGTTGACTATCGGGCAATAATTGACCGCCCGCCAGCGCAGCCGATGAAAGCGGCAAATGACGAGCATCGGTATGACGAGCAAGGAAGTCGTTTATTTGCATTGTATTTTCTTCCGCAAAGATTGAGCAAGTTACATATAACAACTTGCCGTCTTTTTTTAAAATTTTCCACAAAGCATCCAAAATAGCGTGTTGGCTGGCCGCAAACTGGGGCAAATCGCTTTCCCGCCGTAACCACTTGATATCGGGGTGGCGGCATACCACTCCTGAAGCGGAGCATGGCACATCGGCCAGAATTCGATCGAAATCGCGACCGTCCCACCATTGATCGGGATTGGCCGCATCCCCGCAAATCAGACGTTCCGCCGTCAATTGTAAGCGGTCAAGATTTTGCCGGACTTGAGCCAATCGTGCCGCATCCCGATCCAGGATCGTCAAGGATACATCAGCTAACTCCATGATGTGCGTACTTTTACCGCCGGGTGCCGCACAAGCGTCCAGTACGCGCATGCCGTCCTGCACGTCGAGAAAAGAAGCGGCGAGCTGCGCGCCCGCGTCTTGTACCGTTACCCATCCTGCTGCAAAGCCCGGTAGATCTTCCACCGTAACCGGCTGTTTGAGGACGACTGCATCTAACCATAGTTTCTCCGCTGCAATCGCGCTTTCCGCCAATTTGTCGAGATATGCGTCGACATTGGTTTTGCGCCGATTCACACGCAACGTCATCGGCGGGCGCTTATTGCTCATCGTGAGGATATGCGGGAATGTTTGCGGATAGTGCAAGCGCAGCTTATCGATCCACCATTGCGGATGCGAAAAAAAACCGACTTCGTTTTTGGTAGCTTGCGCCAATAAATCGTCGCGTTGCCGCATAAAATTGCGCAATACCGCATTGACCAAGCCTTGCATTCCTTTGCCGTGTTTTAACGATCGCGATGCCGTCACTGCCTGGTTGACCACGGTATGGGGCTGCGTTTTGCTGTATTGCAATTGATATAGGCTGACCAATAGCAAATGGTATAACTGTTTGTCGCGAGGCGGTTTTTCTAGTAATAGTGCAAGAATGGCTTGCAGTTGTGTATAAAAACGCAACACACCGTAGCTTAAATCCTGGATTGCGCCTTTTTGCTGCTTCGATAACGCGGGATCGGTGCGCCAGACGGTTTGCAACACCTCGGTCAAGCTGGTGCCCGCCAGCACCTTGCCAATCGCGGATGCCGCGACAAGTTGCGTTTTAATCATGCGTCGGCATGGAATCGGACACAGCGGTAAACAATTCTCCCGGCTGTAACGGATTTCCGGCTAAAAAATCGGAGATGCTCAGTTTTTTGCCGCCGGGCTTCTGGATCGTAACAATCCGCAATGCGCCTTCGCCGCAAGCCACGGTAATGCCATTGCGATCGACTGCTACGATCTCCCCGGCTTTCCCGGCTTTCCCGGCTTTCCCGGTCGCAATCGCCGCTTGCCAAATTTTAAGCGTCAAATGCCGGTATTGCGTGTAAGCGCCCGGCGATGGATTGAACGCCCGCACTGTACGGTCGATATGTGCGGCGGATTGGCGCCAGTCGATCTCAGCTTCTGTTTTCGTTATTTTTGCGGCATAGCACGCTTGTTTTTCATCCTGCTTGATGGCTGTCAGTTTCCCTTGCGGCAGCAATTCCAGCGCTTGCACGATACTGCGCGCGCCCAGGGAACTCAGTTTGTCGTGCAATGACAGCGTCGTGTCGTCCGCTGCGATCGCCAGGCTTTGTTTGAGCAGCATGTCGCCGGTGTCCAGGCCGGCGTCCATTTGCATAATGGTAATTCCGGTTTCGCGATCGCCCGACAGGATCGCGCGTTGAATCGGTGCCGCGCCGCGCCAGCGCGGCAACAAAGAGGCGTGGATATTCAAGCAACCCAAGCGGGGGATGCTAAGCACCGCTTGTGGCAAAATCAGGCCATATGCGGCAACGACCATAACGTCGGCATGAAACTCCGATAGCTGCGCTTGAATCTCAGGAGTTTTTAGCGTTTGCGGCTGCAATACCGGCAAGCGATGGCGTTGCGCGAGTAACTTGACTGCGCTGGCGGCGGTTTTCATTCCCCTTCCGGCGGGGCGATCCGGTTGCGTGAGCACTGCTGCAATCCGATGGTTCGCTTGAATCAATGCATCCAATGCGGCAGCGGCGAAAGCAGGTGTTCCGGCAAAAATGATTTTCATGCTGGGCGGCGATATGGGGCGATGCGCATTAAGGGAAGGCTGGCGATTTCGGTTTGTCGGCAATTCAAGCGCTGCGCTGTTTTTTCTTTAACTTCGCCAATGTGCGCGCTTGTTTCAAGCGCGACCAGTATTCCACGAATACTTTGCCTGCCAGATGATCCATTTCGTGCTGGATACACACCGCCAACAGACCGTCGGCATCGATGGCGATGGGTTTTCCTTGCGCATCCAGGGCTTTTACGGAGACCGATTCGGCGCGTTGTACTTTTCCGTAAATATCCGGCACCGACAAACAGCCTTCTTCATAATCGGAAGTGCCGCTGCTGGCGACAATTTCCGGATTGATCAAAACCAGCAATTGATCGTGCGTTTCGGAGGTGTCGATCACGATGATGCGCTGATGCACGTCCACTTGCGTCGCCGCCAATCCGATTCCGGGCGCTGCGTACATTGTTTCCGCCATGTCCTTGATGAGCGCGCGAATATTGTCGGTGACTTCCGCGACGGGAGCCGCTACAGTATGTAGTCTTTCATCCGGGTATTGTAGTATCTTTAAAATAGCCATGAAAAATTGCGTAGTTCAATAAACTTAAATTTGCAGTTAGACCGTATGATTGACCGATCATTCTTATGTTCCATTACTTGCCACTGGGGCTGTTCATGCACAAGCGAATTATAGCGTCGATTTTATTCCTAAGCCTGTTTTCTGCAGTTGCCGTCCAAGCCGACGACACGTTGTTGCGCAGCGATACGCCGGATCGGCATGTGGTCGTGCCCGGCGATACGCTATGGGGAATCGCATCGCGATTTCTGAAAGATCCATGGCGTTGGCCTGAAATTTGGGGATTCAATCGCGAGCAAATTAAAAATCCGCATAAAATCTATCCCGGCGATATCGTTATCCTGGAAAGATTGCCGCACGGCAGCCGTCTGCGTCTTGCGGACGACAGCGACGAGCTGAGGACGGTCAAATTATCGCCGCAGATCCGAACCGAGCAGTCCAGTCTAGCGGCAATTCCCAGTATTCCTGCAGCGGCAATCGAGCCGTTTTTGAGTCAACCGATCGTGATCGAAAAAAACGGTTTGGATAACGCGCCCTATATTGTTAGCGCCAGCGAAGGGCGTACGGTTCTGAGCACCGGCAATAAAGCGTATGTCAGCGGATTGCCGGAAGATAAGGGGATGACTTGGCAGGTGTTTCGTCCCGGCAAAGCGTTGAAAGACCCGGATCAAAAAGATCGGGTGCTCGGTTACGAAGCCGTCTACTTAGGAAATGCCAAAGTCGATGCTTTTGCGGAGATCAGTACGTTAACGATTACGCGCGCCGTAGAAGAAATACTCAAAGGCGATCGTTTGATTCCGGCGCCGGATATCGCTTTCAATAATTATGTACCGCATGCGCCGGATTTTTCAGTCTCCGGGCGCATTGTCTCGGTGTACGGCGGTGTTACGGAAATCGGTCATGGCGGTATCGTCGCTTTGAGTAAGGGCGAGCAAGACGGTTTGGAGTTGGGGCATGTGCTCGCCATTTACCGCAAAAGCCAAGCCAAGTCGCTGGAAGGAAAAGTGGTGCAATTGCCGGAAGAAAGAATCGGTCTGGTTTTCGTTTTTCGTGTGTTCGATAAGATTTCCTATGCGCTGGTTGTGCAAAGTACGAGTCCGATCAAAGTTCTGGATGCGGTCAAAACGCCTTGAGATGACGGTTTCATGAAATATACGCCGGATCTTGAATCCTGGTTGCATCTTCATCTCGTCGAAGGTTTGGGCGGTGAGTCCTTGCGCAGGCTGTTGGTCGCTTTTGGCAATCCCGCCGCCATTTTATCGGCTTCCGCCGCCGCGCTGGAGCGTATCGTGAAAGAATCCGTGGCAAAACGCATTAAGCAAGGCGCGGATCGAGATAAAATAGACGCCGTATTCAAATGGCTGGACAATCCGGTGAATGCTGTCATTACTTTGGCCGACGGCGATTATCCGCCGCAATTGCTCAATATCCCCGATCCGCCGCCTTTGCTCTATTTCAAAGGGCGGCGCGAGTTGTTGCAATTCCCGTCCTTGGCCGTCGTCGGCAGTCGCAATGCCACGCCGCAAGGATTGCTGAATGCCGAAGCTTTTTCCGAATCCGCAAGCGATGCCGGTCTTTGCATTGTCAGCGGAATGGCGCTCGGCATCGATACTGCCGCGCATCATGGCGGATTGCGCGGTCGTGCCGCCAGTATCGCCGTTGTCGGCACCGGATTGGATATCGTTTATCCGGCAAAAAACCATCCGTTAGCGCATAAGTTGGCGAAAGAGGGCGCACTGATTTCCGAGTTTCCGCTCGGAACGCCGGCAATCGGCAGGAACTTTCCGCGCAGAAATCGCATCATTAGCGGCATGAGCCATGGCTGCCTGGTCATCGAAGCGGCATTGCAAAGCGGGTCGCTGATTACAGCTCGTCAAGCGTTGGAACAAGGACGCGAGGTCATGGCAATTCCAGGATCGATACATTCGCCGTTGTCGAAGGGATGCCATGCGCTGATTAAGCAAGGCGCAAAACTGGTGGAAAATACGCAGGACATACTGGATGAATTAAACTGCGTGCCGCTTGGACAACGCAAACCATCCCAAGACAATGCAGGCGCTACCGATGCAGCGGCTGAAAATATCGCTTTACTCAATTATCTTGGTTACGATGCCGTAGACATCGACACGTTGTGCGCACGCAGCGGCTTGACGGCAGAAGTAGTATCAGCCATGCTATTGACACTTGAGCTCGACGGCCAAGTCAGCAGTTTACCGGGAGGGTGCTATCAACGAATCCAGTAACGCATTCCGATCGCTTGAGAAAACCTCTGTTTGTAAACGCAAAGCAACTTATTAGAAGATTTATTATGTTCGATATACTCGTGTTTTTATTTGAGAATTATTTTGATTCGGGAAATTATCCGGATTCGGCGACGCTGACGCGCAAACTTACCATGGCCGGTTTTGCGGACGAGGACATCAGCGAAACGCTGAATTGGCTATCGGAACTGGCTCGTCACGATACCGGAAGTTATTCGGCCAGCTTGGCCGACAACGATTCGTTTCGTTGTTATTCGGCCGATGAAATGGAGCGAATCGATAGCGAAGGACGGGGGTTTATTATTTTTCTGGAACAAAATGGCATCATCAATCCGCTGCAACGGGAATTGCTGATCGACCGCGTATTGGCGATGAATGAGAACTCACCCAGTATTGAAAAAATCAAATTGATTGTTTTAACCGAGCTTTGGATTCAGAATCAACTCACAGACGATGCCATACTGGAGAAGCTTTTGATCGTCAGTGACTCGCATTACCGGCATTGATTTTTCGGTAATCTCGTTTGCTTTATCGACAAACCGGCAAAAATTGAGCGCATGTTACCGCAGTTCGTACCTATGCCCGCAAACTTACAATTCCATATAACTTTAGCGCAATTATTGTCTATCAATGATTGTTCACGGAAGACTCATGACTAAGTCGTTGATCATTGCGGAAAAACCTTCTGTTGCGGCCGATATTGCACGCGTATTGGGAAATCTTACCAAGCATGCCGATTATTTTGAAAACGATCAGTATGTCGTATCGTCGGCAATCGGCCATTTGCTGGAGCTCGCCATTCCACAGGAATACGAAGTCAAGCGCGGTAAATGGAGTTTTGCCAACCTTCCGGTCATTCCGCCGCATTTCGATCTGAATCCGATCGAGAAAACATCGGCGCGCTTAAGCTTGTTGAGCAAGCTGATTAAGCGCAAGGATATCGATACGCTGATCAATGCGTGTGACGCGGGGCGCGAGGGCGAATTGATTTTCTACTATATCTTGCGTCATACCGGGTCCAATAAACCGGTTAAACGGCTATGGCTACAGTCGATGACCCCCGATGCGATCCGTGATGGATTCACCAAATTGCTCGATAATTCCGAAGTGAAGTCGCTGGCGGAAGCTGCGGTAAGCCGCTCGGAATCCGATTGGCTGGTCGGTATCAATGGCACGCGCGCGATGACCGCGTTCAATTCGCAAGAAGGCGGATTTCATAAGACCACGGTAGGTCGTGTGCAAACCCCGACGCTGGCGATTTTGGTCGAGCGCGAAGAAAAAATTAAGAAATTCCGTCCGCAGGACTATTGGGAAATTCATGCTACGTTCGGTACCGGTCAAGGCGATTATACCGGCAAGTGGTTCGACGAAAAATTCAACAAGGACAAGGTCAATCCGGAAGCCAAACCGGAACGGCTCTGGGAGCATAAAAAAGCCGAAGCCATCCGCGACAAATGCCAAGGAAGGCCGGGTGTCGTTACCGAGGAAAGCAAGCCGAGCAAGGAAATATGCCCGTTGCTATACGATTTGACCAGCTTGCAACGCGACGCCAACGGCCGCTTTGGATTTTCCGCCAAAACGACGCTCGGTCTCGCGCAAGCGTTATACGAGAAACATAAGGCATTGACGTATCCGAGAACCGATTCGCGAGCCTTGCCGGAAGATTATATCGCTACCGTCAAAGAGGCCCTGCAAAGCCTGCAAAACACCGGTTATGGAAAATTTGCGCAACAAATTCTGACTGCGAACTGGGTTGTTCCGAATAAGCGTATTTTCAATAACGCCAAAATTTCCGACCACTTTGCCATTATTCCGACGGCAATCCATCCAACCAAACTCAACGAAGCGGAAGCGAAACTGTACGATCTGGTGACAAAGCGCTTTCTGGCGATTTTCTTTCCGGCTGCAGAATTCTTGCTGACTACCCGGATCACGCGGGTTGAAGTCGAGCCTTTTAAAACCGAAGGCAAGGTCATGATCAGTCCCGGCTGGCGCGTCGTTTACGGTCAGGCGGCCAAGTTGGACGATCAAGACGACGACACTACGCTGGTTGCCATTGCACCGGGCCAACCCGTTTCCACCGAATCGATCGACGTTGTCGCGAATCAAACCCGGCCTCCGGTCAGATTTAACGAAGCGACACTGCTTTCCGCCATGGAAGGCGCCGGCAAATTGGTGGAAGACGAGGAATTGCGCGCCGCCATGAGCGCAAAGGGTCTTGGCACACCGGCCACTCGTGCGGCGATTATCGAAGGCTTGGTGTTGGAAAATTACATTCAGCGGGTAGGGCGGGAACTGCACCCGACCGCTAAAGCTTTTTCGTTGATCACGCTATTGCGCGGCCTCAAGATTCCCGAGTTGATTTCACCCGAATTGACCGGCAACTGGGAATTTCAGCTACGGCAAATCGAACAGGGCAATCTCCAGCGCGCCGCATTTATGGAAAAAATTGCAGACATGACGCGCCATATCGTCGAGCAAGCCAAAACGCATCGCGGCGAAACAATCGACGGCGATTTTTCGGTTTTGAAATCGCCCTGTCCAAAATGCGGCGGGGTTGTGCATGAAACGTACAAAAAATTTCAATGCCAGCAATGCGATTTTGCGCTCTGGAAGATACTTGCTGGGCGCCAGTTCGAAGTCGACGAAATGGAAACCTTGATCACGCAGAGCGAAGTGGGTCCCTTGCAAGGATTTCGCAGCAAAATGGGGCATTTGTTCAATGCCATCATCCGGCTGACCGATACGTTCGAAATGAAATTCGACTTCGGTAATAACGACGAGCAGCAGGAGGAAGTCGATTTCAGCGGTCAAATATCGCTGGGTAAATGCCCGAAATGCGACCATGCGGTTTACGAACATGGCTTGTATTATAGCTGCGAGAAATCGGTAGGCGCCGCGCGAACTTGCGATTTCAAAACCGGAAAAATCATACTGAATCGTCCGATCGAGCGCGAACAAATCGCCAAATTGCTCGAAACCGGGAAAACCGATTTGCTGACAAAATTCATTTCCAAGAAAGGCAGACCATTCTCGGCTTATTTGGTAAGGAATGCCGATGGAAAAATCGGCTTCGAATTTGAACCGCGCAAACCTAAAACCGCCGAAACAAAATCCAAAACAAAATCCAAAACCAAAACGGCCAAGAAAGCCGCCGGATAGCAGGATTACCCGGCGTTATCATTCCAGCCGGAATTCGATATTGGCGCTGGGCGTTAATATTTGGGGCAGATCCAGCAATTCGTTGTTGAAGGAAGGCAGTACCGTTTCAAGAAAGGGGATAGTCGAGTTCGTCGATCCGCTGGTTTGCGTATATCCTCGATTCCGAACGGATTTTCTTAAAACGAATTGCGATGTTGACGGATTGAATGCAAAGATCAGCGTATAGGTATAAGCAAAAATCCGGCTGGTATTGAATGACGAAAATGGCGCTCTTGCAAAACTCAAGTCGGTGTACAGCGCGTTGATGACGACAATCAAATCGTGACCGTTAAAATGCGCGGTTGCATTGGCCGATGCTATCGGTTGCGGCAAACCGTCAACCGCCGGGATTCCGGAATAACCCAGCGAAGTTTCGCTATCGATGCAGACTGCGCTGTTGTTGTTGATAAAACGCGGAATTCCACCGGTTACGCGCAAACGATATAAACCGTCTCCCGCATCTTCGATCACTTCGAATCTGCTTTGAACCGGTGTGCCTTGCGGCGTCGGGTCATCCGGATTCGCGCTATTCAGACATTGGAATCCATCGTATACAATGCTGATCCCCCAAGCAGCGCCGTGCGCCAAGTAAAGGGATATTATGACGATCAGTGCCTGCACTATTTTCATTTTGTTACCCCGGGGATTCGAACAAAATACATATTTTATCAATGCCGCCGATAACTCATAAGGACAAACAGACATCATGGAATGGCTTATTCTCATCTTACTTGCCGTTACGCTCGGATTATTGTACGGCTATTTTTCCCAAGACAGAAGCACGCTCAAAGCGGGACAACCGGCACCCGATTTCACATTGCCCGATCAGCATGGCGGCATGCGCAGCTTGAACGATTTTCGCGGCAAGTGGCTGGCGTTATATTTTTACCCGAAAGACGATACGCCGGGTTGTACCAAGCAAGCGTGCAGTTTCCGCGATGAATTGCAGGGAATAACCGATCTTGGTGCGGCGGTAATCGGTATCAGTGTCGACAACACCGGCAGCCATGCCGATTTCGCCGCAAAATACCGGCTCGAATTCCCATTGCTGGCGGACACTGCCGCAGAAGTTGCTGCACGCTATCATTCGCTGATCCGTTTCGGTCCGGTCAAATTTGCGCGGCGCAATACTTTCCTGATCGATCCCGAAGGAAAGATCGCGTGCATTTATCTGTCGGTCAGTCCAACGCGCAATTCTTCCGATGTGATGGCGGATTTAAAGCAGTTGCAGACCGCTAAAAAGTCCGTCGCAACCATGCATGCGCCAACAGAATCATGATAGCGCCCGGCATGAGCGCGACCATCGCCGGGTTGAGGTGCAGGATGAGACCGGCATTGGCGACGATTTGATCGAGCAAATACACCGCAATGCCGATCAGCGCGGCGAGAACCAGTTTGTTGCTGAGCCCGCTGCGGATCGATCCGAATACGAACGGAATCGAGAGCAGCAGCATCGCAACCGTCATCAGTGCGCTGCCGACTTTACGCCATAGCGCCAACGCATAGGAATCCGCGTCCTGGCCGGTGCTGCGCAGGAATTCCACATGCCGGAACAATTCCATCGGCGATAGGCTTTCCGGCGGTTTGGTCAGGGTGGCGATGTCGTCTGGATTGACAAACGAATGCCAGCGCAGCGTATCCATTCTTTCCGGCAGAATTCGATCGCCGGCGAATGTTCTGACGGTGACATGATGCAGCTCCCATATATCGTCGTCGATAATATCCGCGTACTGTGCCAGCGTGTGCGAATGCAAAAAACCCGCATCGTTCAAATGCAGAATTTCAATATCGGCGGCTTTTCTCGGATGGACGATTTGGCCGATGCGCAGGATATTCAGCTCGTTTCGCGTCCAGACGCCAAGGTTTTTTCCAAGTTCGACACTCAGTTCCAGCGCGTTGGCCCGGTAGGCAATGGCTTGTTGTTGCAATTGCGGCGCGGTGAATTGTTCCAGCACCGCAACGCCGGTTAACAACACGATACCCACGCCAAGTGGCGCAAGACTGATGCGCCACGGCGACAAGCCTGCCACGCGCATTGCGATCAGTTCCGAATGTACGGCCAGTTTTCCCAATGCGATGACAGTGCCGAGCAAGGCCACGAAAGGAGCGATTTGAATGAACCTGCGCGGCAGCAGCAGTGCGGTGTAATAAAAAGCGTCTTTTGCGCGGTAAGTGCCCTTGCCGACATCCTCCAATTGATCCAGCAAATCGAAAAAGCTGAACAACGGCAACAAAACCGCCGTGGCAATGGCAAAGCCGATCAGAACTTGATAGGCGATATAGCGATAAACAATCATGCCCGTTGCCGCCATTGCTGTTTCTTGGCGATCGTAAACGCATAAATGCCGAGCGATGCCAGCATTAGCGCATCCAACCACCAGACGCCCGGAATGCTGCCGACAACGCCTTGCTCCACCCAGGTTTTGGCTAGGCCGCTGAAGTTATAGTAGGCGGCGAAAACCAATGCAGCCAACAGATAAGTTCGTTCGGTTTTATCTTGACGCGGAGTCGATCGAATGAAAGTTACCGCGATCAGCGCCAGCAAAATCGCACCGAGCGGGCGGGAAATACGCCACTGCAATTCCGCAATATCGCGCGGTTGATCCGATTCCCACAAGGTACGGGTGGCCGCCGCTTTGCGCCGGTAATTCATGACGTAATCGTTGTCGATGAAGTAAGTCATTTTTTCAAACTGAATCTTGTCGTCAATATCGACGGCATTGGCCAACCGATATACCATGCCTTCGGATAGCAGGATATGCGGCCTGGGTTCGTTTTCGGTTGGCTGAATCTGCTTGGCCTGTTTGGCGATGACGATTTCGCTGCTCTCCGGTTTTTTTATGAAATGGAAAATATGGTACATTTGTTTGTCGGTGTCGTCTTTGCTGCGCACATAGATGACCCGGCCGGTTTTCTCGCTGCCGTAAAACCGCCCGGCCTGGAAGCGATTGGTGTTCAAATCCGCTTCCGCCTGCGCATCGAGCAGGTAGCTCTCGCCATACGCCCAAGGACGGACGTACGCGGACAATATTCCGCTGATGACGCCGATCGGTATTGCGACGACCAATACCACCAGCACAATGCGTTTGCCGCTGATGCCGCTGGCGCGCATTACGTTTAACTCGTGATCTTTGTTGAGCCGTCCCAAGCCGATGATA
>SXJH01000143.1 GCA_005779435.1 Nitrosomonas sp.
CATCCAGTGCATATACCATGTAAAAACCGGTTAAACCGACCAACAGTGTGGTAAAACGAGCTTGTGCAGCAAATTTCCGGCGAAACCGTGCAAAAAAATTCATTGCTTCAGCCGCCGATTGCATGCGCGCAAGCACCGGCAACAGCACCGTCGTCACCATTGCCACACCGCCGATCCACAATACTACCCCCAGGACATGCAATATCCTGGCGGCTATCACATCGTCCATATCATTCAACTATCGACGGATTCGGTCTCAGAAGTCCATTTTTCGGCTTCGTCGTAATCATGAAAAATCGACACATTCGCGTTAACAAACAAATTGAACACCCAAGCACTCCAGCCTTGCCATTCATCGTCGGTAACGACGGCGACGCGGCTGAATTCGCTGCCGTGGTCGCGCATAAACTTAATTTCTTCCCATGCAACATCCACCGTGTAATCCAGCATATCGCGCCAATCGAACAAAAGGCTTGCTTTACCATCAAAATGCGATTTATAGAGCACTTGCTGCTCAAATTCGCGATAATCGGTTAGCGTAAATTCTCCAATGACTGCAACGATAACAAGATTGCCTTTCTTCTGAATTGTAATCATGATTTCACCTCGAATGATAACCGGCCCATCATAGGCAATTACACCGTTTGGTGCAAATATTGCTGCCGGGTACGCCGCATCGAAGTCATTTTTGCGCAACAGTAAACGTCCGTTTGATCCCGATAATACCGCTCAACGAACCGCCCAGCACGATCAGCGCCATGCCTAGCCAAGCAACCGGCGATAAAATCTCATTCCAGAACCAAATACCCAGCAAACTGGCAAACAGCACCGTGCTATAGCCCAGGGACGACACGACCAATGTCGCACCGTGATGATACGCCCGCGTCATAGCCAACTGCGCCAATGTCGCGGTCAAACCGGTGCCTAACAATAACGACAACCCATGCCCGGTGATCGGACTAAAACTGGTAAACATAAGCCATGCGCCGGTCACTATCGTGCTGATCAAAGTAAAATAAAATACCACATGCCATTCCGATTCACCCAGATTGCCGAGTTGTTTGACGTTCATATACGCAATCGCGGCAAAAAAACCGGATGCCATGCCCAGCAAACCGGAAAACCATTGATGTTCCGCTACGGTCGGCTGCAGCAACAACAGCACACCGGTAAATCCGGCTACGACGGTCGCTATCAATGGCCAGTGGATATGCTCTTTCAGAATCAGTGTGGAAAACAGCGCAGCGAACAATGGCCAGGTGTAATTCAGCGAAATGGCGGTAGCCAGCGGCAATTGCGTCAAACAATAAAAAAACATCAACAAGCTGATCAATCCGGTAATGCCGCGCCAGCAATGAATCCGCCAATGCGGCGTGCGCAGGGAAAGCCGGTAATAGCGGATGATCGAATAAGTCATCCAGACACCGAACAGCGAACGATAAAATACCAGCTCAGTACTGGAAAAATAGGCAGCGCCGTATTTGACCAGCACGCCCATGCAGGCAAACATGAACGCAGCCGCCACCATCCACAACGATCGCACTTATTCGCTTTCCCGGTTATTCTGTTGACGATCGAACCGGCATCAAAGATGCGGCCCGATTTCCCGCCGCAAAAATCGATGGAAATGCGTCATTCCCAATTCCATCGGCATTTGATACGGTCCGACTTCGCTGCGATTTTGCGCATACAGTGCACGCCGCCCTTCGGTCATTAGCCTGCAAATTTCATCGTCTTCGCGCGCGGTCTCTTTATAAGCCGCCTGTTCCGCCTCGACAAAATCGCGCTCGAACAGCACGATTTCTTCCGGGTAATAGAACTCAACCACATTCATGCAACTTTCAATGCCGGTCGGCAAAATGGTGCTGATCACCAGCGTATGCGGATACCATTCCAGCATGATATTGGGAAAATACAACAACCAAATGGCACCGTATGACGGCATCGCTCCTTGCGTTTGCTGCAATACTTGTTCATGCCACTTGGCATAGACCGGGCTGCCCGGTTTTTGCAGCCGCGCATCGTCAATGCCAATGGCTTGAACGCTAAACCGATCGCCGAACTGCCAATCGAGTTTTTCGGTATTGACGAAATGCCCCAACCCAGGATGAAACGGGTCGACGTGGTAATCCTCCAGGTACACTTCTATGAACGTTTTCCAATTGCAGTTATAGTGTTCGATTTGCACACGATCCAGTGAATGCCCGGAAAAATCGAAATCCTTCAGCAGCGCCAATTCGGCCATGTCTTGAGCAACATTGCGCTTGCCATTGAACAATAAGCCGTTCCAGTTCTGCAGTGGCGTCTTACCTAAATTAAGGCACGGATTCCGATCGAAATGCGGCGCACCCAGCAATTTTCCATCCAAAGCATACGTCCAACGATGAATCGGACATACGATGCTTTTGGTGTTACTGCGCCCTTTCAGCAATAACGCTTGCCGATGCCGGCAAATATTGGAAAGCAATTCGATGCCATGCTCGTTACGCACCAGAATTTTGGCGTTATTCATCCATTCCGGCACATAAAAATCCCCGATATTGGGTACCATCACCTCATGCCCCACGTAACCCGGCCCCTGATCGAACAAAATACGTTTCTCTATTGCGAAAATTTCAGGGGCCAAATACCAATCGACGGGGAGTTGCACTGACGTATCAGTCAGTTGTGAGATCTCAGCCCTGTTAGCCATATAAATCCCTTATCTTCCTCCATAAAAACTAGCGGCGAAAATACATGAAAAGACAAAAATTTAAAACCCATTTTAACAAGTCAGGAACGAAAAATCGTTTGCTTGGTTATAATAGCAACCTCGGTAGTAGCATAGCAGTATCCGTCAATACGCAATTGCCCGCAAAAATGCAAATGTACCAGATTGAATTTTAATTAATAAATAAGAGAGCAGCTTAATGAAATCGATACATCAGTTGAAAAAAAGATCATGGATACCTTTATTATCCACCGCGTTACTTTTCGGCCTTGCAGCCTGCGACAGTGGAAGCGACAAATCGTTTGATTCATCGTCCGGCTCATCTTCATCTTCGGCGACTACAGTCAAGAGAAACTTACCTACTGGCCCGGCAACAGGTATTCTGGTCGACTCTCCCGTCGCCGGTGTCACCTATAGCGCCTCGTCCGGAAAATCGGGAACGACCGACGAGAATGGCGGTTTTAATTTCAATCACGGCGACAAAATCGAATTCAAGCTGGGCGATTTGACACTGGCCAATATCCCCGGCTCGATGATCGTAACGCCCATCGAGTTAGCCAACGGTAACGACAATAAATTGCAGAATCTGTTAGTGTTGTTGCAATCCTTGGACTCCGACAGCGATCTTGCCAACGGCATTTCTATTTCACGCGAAACGGCAGCGGCGGTCAAGAATTCAATCAATCTGAACGCCAATCCGGAAACTTTCGCCGAAGCTGCTGACCTGAAAGGCATCATGGAAGCCAGCGACATTGGCGGCGATGTCAAAACACCGGAAGAAGCGCGAAACCATTTCATGTCGCAAGGCGTAGCATTGTTGAGCGCGCAAATTTGGGTCAACTACACCAATCAAACGGCCAGCGTGTTGCGTGTTGCATCCGATACGAGCGGCGAATACCTGCAAGGCGACGCCAGGCCGGATGACTCTTGCGATGAAAACCGCGTTTGCGGCGGCAAAATTGTTTTTCAATCCGGCGTTGAATCCGGTGTAGCCAACGCGGTCGATTTCGATACCCGAGGCTTCAAACTGGTCAGCACCACCAGCGTGGACACCAATGCGCAAGTCGGTCTATCGCATCCAGTCCCTACCCGCCGCGTACGCACCGACGGTTTTGAGTTGATCTACTCCGATATCGTCACGGTACAACGCGCACGCGAACAAAGCAGCGTATTCGGCGAATTGTTCCACATTGCGAAACCGATTCAACTGAGCGATGAAAACGAAGTCGCCGAAAAAGAAATCAAGGAAGCACGCTATTCGAAAATCGACAACGATCCGAATGGTATCGTTGGCGCTTGGGCGTATGACAGCACAACCGTCAAAACACCAACCCTGGTATTCTTCCCGAACGGTAAATTCCTGATGCTCGATCCAACCGGTGAAACGCAGCGCGAAGACCAAGTAAATTGCGCAAAACCCGGTATCGAGTTTTCTTCCTATACCTATAACAAAGGCGCAAACAACTTCAATTTATCCAGCTTTACATACAACACCAACGGTTGTGCCGGTTTCTCCCATGCCGAGGGAAATATCGGCTTTTCGATCAGCGCGGATGGAAGTACCGCAAAACTGGACAAACCCGGTGAAGCATCGGTTACGGTATACCGCGTTTCCAAGTAATTTCTTTACTCCAACGCACGGCTCGCCGAGAATGAAACCATTCTTGACGAACCGTGCGCCCTCGTTGCGATAATCGGCTATCCATGCCCATCGTTCGTGTCGCACTCAATGTTCCGGTCGATACGCTGTTCGATTATCAAGCCGACGATGCCACTTTGCACGACATCGGTCAGCGCGCATGCGTGCCTTTTGGAAAAAAACGAGTCACCGGCGTCATTCTTGCAGTTTGCGCCGACACTCAGATTCCCATTGAGAAACTCAAATCCGTCCACGGCATTTTCCGTGAAATAGAACCGCTCGCAGCGTCATTGCTGGAATTATTCCAGTTTTGCAGCCAGTATTACCATCATCCGCTCGGCATGGTCATCATGAACAGTCTGCCTGCATTGCTGCGCAATAACAAACCGGTCAAATTGAAAAACACCGCACCGCAACCGTTGATGCTCTCCGACTTGGCAAAACAAATTTCACTCGACGCCATCCCGGCTCGCAATCGCGTCGCACGCCGCTTACTCGCGGAATTCCAGGCTGCATCGGTGCTAACGATGCAGCAAATCAAGCAAATCTCGCCGCGCGCAACGCAATTAATACCGGAATGGCTGCTATTGGGTTGGGTCTCAGCACAACAAACGACAAATCCGTCGTCGGACACCCTAAAAATCCCCGTGCTGACGCAGGAACAAACCCATGCGGTAACCGCCATTACTGACGAATTCGATCGATTTCACACTTCGCTGTTGCACGGCGTTACCGGCAGCGGCAAAACCGAAGTTTATTTGCGCATCATCGAACATGCGTTGTCACTCGGCAAGCAAACGCTGGTATTGATTCCGGAGATCAACTTGACGCCGCAATTGGAAGCGGTTTTTCGTGCACGTTTCCCTACCGTTCCCTTGGTTAATCTGCATAGCGGGCGCAACGATACCGAGCGTCTGACCGGATGGATACAAGCGCAGCGCGGCGAAGCCAAAATCATTTTGGGGACGCGACTGGCGGTTTTCACGCCGCTGCCCGATCTGGGCTTAATCATCGTCGACGAAGAACACGACAGCTCGTTCAAGCAACAAGACGGATTGCGTTATTCCGCGCGAGACTTGGCGATTTTCCGCGCCCGGCAAGCAGATATTCCGGTGGTCTTGGGTTCCGCAACACCGTCGCTGGAAAGTTATTTTAATGCCTTAAACAACCGCTATCGGCATATCCGCCTTACCTCCCGCGCCGTACAGGCCGCCACGCTGCCGGATATCCAATGCATCGATACGCGTATCTATAAAACACCGGATGGATTCACCGAGCCGCTGATCAAAGCACTTGAAAAATGCTTAGCGGAAAAACACCAAAGCTTGGTTTTCATCAACCGGCGCGGCTATGCACCGGTATTGCTATGCAAAGCCTGCGCCTGGACAGCGCGCTGCCAGCGCTGCTCCAGCCGCTTGGTGGTTCATTTGAGCGATAAAAAATTAAGCTGCCATCATTGCGGCCATCAGGAAAATTTTCCCCGCGCTTGCCCGCAGTGCGGCAATCAAGACATTGCGCCGTTCGGTCACGGCACGCAACGCATCGAAGAAACGCTCATTGCGCATTTTCCATCCGCACGAATTTTACGCATCGACCGCGACAGCACGCGCCGCAAAAATGCCTGGCAGGAAATATTGCACGCGATCCACTCGCATCAGGTCGACATCTTGGTCGGCACGCAATTGCTGGCCAAGGGTCACGACTTTCCCAATCTGTCATTGGTGGGTATTCTGAACGCCGATAATTCGCTATACAGCACCGATTTCCGCGCCAGCGAACGTTTATTTGCGCAACTGATGCAAGTCGCCGGCCGCGCCGGTCGCGCCAATATCCCCGGACACGTACTGATCCAAACCGAATTCCCCGGCCATCCGCTGTATCATGCGCTGCAACGGCACGATTACGACGCATCGGCGCAAACCTTGCTCGCAGAAAGAAAAATCGCCGGATTCCCGCCGTTCGTTTATCAAGCGCTGTTGCGCGCCGAAGCGCACGGCATCAAAACCGTGCTCGAATTTCTCCACCGCACCAAAAACCTGGCGAATCCCCCGCAAAGCGTAGAATTGTTCGACCCCGTTCCGGCACCGATGCTGCGGCTAAAAGGCATGGAGCGCGCGCATCTGCTGATTCAATCGCATTCACGCAAACCATTGCAAACATTTCTGACCGACTGGCACCGCAAAATAGCCGCGCTGCCACATCGAAAAATACGTTGGGCTCTCGATATCGACCCGATGGATTTTTGATCTACATCAGAACAACCGTTCCACAAACGGCACACTATGAAACGGAACAATAAACAAAAGGAGCACGACCATGATAGAGAAGCACGATTTGCACCACGAATTCCCTGAATTCAGCGAGCGCATTCACGCATTAAAAATGAACGACCACCACTTTGCACGATTATTTGAGGAATATCATGCTATCAACCGCGAAATCCTCAGAATCGAAGAAGGCGTCGAAAACACGACCGACGAATATTTGGAAGATTTGAAAAAAAAACGGTTATCGCATAAGGATCAATTGTACAAAATGCTGAACGCCGAGTAATACCCATGAATCATCAAGGCAAACTGTCTCCGGAAAAACCGGGGCGATTCAATGAAACACGGGGCGCACGGAACACAGTAACCGAGACCTACCGACACGATAGACGAGGGAGCGAGTGCCGCGCACCGAAGTGATTCGCTCGCCGCAAATGTCATTTTTCGCATCTCTCCCCCTATCGCACACCCCGCAGCAATCCGATGCCCAACGCCGCCATACCGATTGAAACCAGCGGATTCAACAAATTCAGCAACGCATACATCGCATAATCGAGCGTCGGGACTGCCAGTGTGGCGGC
>SXJH01000021.1 GCA_005779435.1 Nitrosomonas sp.
ATCGCCGGTCATGGCGACGGTCATGTTATGAGATTGCAGTGCCATGACAAGGCGTAATTTATGTTCCGGACTGGTTCGAGCGAAGATGTCGCAATCCAGCACAGCCGCTTTTAGCGCGGTGTCGTCCATTTTATCGAGGTCCGCACCGGTCAATACTGTCATGTGGTTTCGCAAGCCGATTTGCTCGCCGATTGCTGCCGCTGTTTTAGCATGATCTCCGGTAATCATCTTCACGCAAATGCCGGCCGTATGACATTCGGCCACGGCTGCGACCGCTTCCGTACGCGGCGGATCAATCATGCCGGTCATACCGAGTAGCGTAAGCTCATTTTCGACATCGGCATGCTCGAGAATCGCATGTTCCGGCTTCATCGGCTTAACAGCAAATGCCAGTACGCGCTGACCGAGCGCGGCGATGCTATCGGCTTTTTCCAGCCAATAATCCTTATTCAACGGTTCCGTGCGCCCGCCCGCACTTTGCCGGGCGCACATTGCAAGAATTCTTTCCGGCGCGCCTTTGACAAATACAAACCCATGTTGTTCGTGATCATGATTCAGCGTTGCCATGAAACGGTGCTTGGCATCAAAAGGAATGGCGTCGGTGCGTGACCAGGCAATCTGCTCCTTGCGGATATCGATGCCCATCTTGCAGGCGAAAGCCAGCAATGCGCCTTCCATCGGATCGCCTTCCACTGTCCATACACCGCCGGCATGATCGTGCAAGGATGCGTCGTTACATAAAGCGGCGGCACGGGCCAATTCTTCCAGCACGGCGTATTCGGACGGAGAAACTTCGGCATTTTCCAACAAGACGGAGCCCTGCGGCTCGTAACCGACGCCTTGCAGCGTAAACAGATGCCGGTGTGTCAGTACGGTGGAAACCATCATTTCATTGCGGGTCAACGTACCGGTTTTGTCGGTGCAAATCACCGATACCGAACCAATGGTTTCAATCGCGGGCAGCCGCCGCACAATCGCATTGCGTCGCGCCATTGCCTGCACACCTACCGCCAGCGTGATGGTTAGCACGGCGGGCAAGCCTTCGGGAATCGCCGCGACCGAAAGTCCCACTACCGCCATAAACAGCTCAGAGAATTCATGATGACCGACAAAATAACCGTACACCAGCAACAGTGCCGCAACAAGCAAAATGAAGATAGTCAACCATTGGGAAAATATCCCCATTTGCCTGACCAACGGCGTGGTCAGCGTCTCAACTTCCGCTAGCAACCCGCTGATGCGGCCGATTTCGGTGGAAGCGCCTGTCGCCACCACCACGCCTTTACCTTGACCGGACGTAACCAGCGTGCCGGAAAATGCCATACAGGAACGGTCCCCCACGGGCGCAGCGGCAGCTACCGTTTCGATTTGTTTTTGTACCGGCACGGATTCGCCGGTAAGAATCGCCTCTTGAATCTGCAAACCATGTGTTTTCAGCAGCCGCAAGTCTGCGGGAACTTTATCGCCCGCTTCGAGCAGCACAATATCTCCGGGTGCGAGTTTTTCTCCCTGGATGCTATAGCGCTTCCCGCCGCGCAGCACGGAAGCCTGGGGCGCCAGCATTTGGCGGATGGCATTCATCGCTTTTTCCGCTTTGCCTTCCTGAATGAAACCGATGAGAGCGTTGGCCAGTACCACCGCCAGAATGACGACAGTATCTACCCAATGATCCAGAATTGCTGTAATGACCGCAGAGCCAAGCAGCACATAAATCAGAATATTATGAAACTGAAGCAAGAACCGCCCGATGGAGCTACGTTTCGGCGGTTCCGGCAGTCGGTTGGGGCCATGGATTTTCAGCCGTGCCTCGGCTTCAAGCGGATTCAGACCTTCAGGTGTTGTCTCCATTGCCTGCAACGCCGTATCAACACGGATGTCATGCCAGGATGGCGGTATGTTTTTTATTTTCATTTCCTGCATAATCACTTCACCCATCGGGAGTCGTTTTCGATAGCAAATTCATCCGTTTCTTGTTTCCGTTCAGCTATCGTTCAGGAATTTTTTGCTTAAATTCCGCGCCATTCATCGATTAATATAAAGCAACGATTAAAGACCCTATTATGCTTAATATTAATGTTACTGGACCATAAATTTCATATAAGATTGCCGCTTCATTTTATGTGAAAAATTTGTGAAGCAAGTATGATGAATTTGAATGTTTTTCGATAATGTAAAGGATTTTATGCAGATTTACCCGCCGCGTTATTTGTTGCTAAGTGTCTTCCTATTCATTTCGCCGCTCCCCGTTTTAGCGCAGTCATCAGCCAAGCTTACCATCGAAGAAATACAGCGTATCGGATTAGAAGCAAACGGTCTCGTCCAAGCCGCCCGTTCGCAAGTCAATATGGCGAAAGCTGGCGTAGTGGCGGCATCCGCATTTCTCAATCCGGAAGTAACCGTTACCGCAGGCCCGGACAGCAATCGCTATTCATTGGCGGTTACCGGCCCTACTTCAATGCAGCGCGCGGTCACGGTCAATCAGCCGATTGAAAATCCTTTCATGCGCAGCGCCCGTATCAATGCATCGGAAGCCGTCGTGGATGCAAGCCGGGCCAGTTTCGATCAAGTGCGTGCCGATTTGGCGGCACAGCTACGTGTACGTGCTTATGAATTGTTGCTGCGCCTAGAACAGGCGACCATAGAGCAAAGCATTTACGATTTATTGGAAAATTTGCGCAACCGTATCGCCGCCAATGTCGAAAGAGGCGAAGTCGCCCGATTTGAATTGATCCGCGCGGAAACCGAATTGCAAAGCGCGGCCAATCGCGCGCAAGCGGCGCATCTGACGGCACAACGCGCGCGGGTAATGCTGCTGCAATTGACAGCAGGAGCGATCCCAATCGATTTTGAGATTATTGGCTCATTGAAAGACCCGATTCAGTTGCCGCCGCTGGAAGAACTGCGCGAACAAGTGCCCAAAGTCAATCCGGACGTAGTACGCCTGCAAGCCGAACAGGACCGCGCCAGCCATCGAATCAGCCAGGAAAAAGCTTCGGTATTGCCGCAGATCAGTGTGTTGTACACCAATTATCAGGATGCGCAATTTACCTCCAATATCGCCGGCGCGAGCGTTCGTATCCCGATTTGGTATCGTCGTCGCGGTGAAATCGACACCGCCATACACGATTCCGCACGCATCCGGGAAACACTCGAGTATCGCCGCTATGAAATCAGTCAATTGTTCGAAGCCGCCTGGCAAGCGCTGCAAATTGCACAACGGCGCGTGGATTTGTTTGAAGGCGGTTTGATCAAGGAAGCGGAAAACGTAGTACAAGTCGCGCAAACCGCCTATCGATTCGGTGAGCGCGGTTTAATCGAATTTTTGGATTCGCAACGTATTTTCCGCGGAATCATAAGCGATTCCATGCTGGCACGTTTTGAATTGCAGTCCGCAGCCGCCGAAATCGACCGCCTGCGCGCCCATTATCCCAAGGAGTTAATCCCAGAATGAATTTCAAGTTAATTTTCATCGGCCTCACGGCTGTTGCCGCCTTATTACTGGCCGGATGCGACAAAAGCGAATCCAACAAAGCCGCCGGAAAAGATCAACAAGAATCGGCTGAAGAACGGGATTTCAACAGCATTACCGCCCGGCCGGAAATATTGCATCGCTTGGAAATCGGCCAGCCGCACGTGATCGATCTCGCGGACAAAATTCAAGTCCCAGGCCGGATTCAGGTCGACGAGGAAAGAACCGCGCAAATCGGTTCTTATGTCACAGGACGAATCATCGAAATGTTCGTCATTTTGGGCGACTACGTTAAACCGGGGCAGAAATTAGCGCGTATCACCAGCCCGGATTTAGCCAACGCCCAATTGGCTTATTTACGCGCCTTATCTCGGGCGGTCGTCACGACCAAATCACTCGAGCGTGCGCGCCATCTACTGGCAGCCGATGCAATACCGTTGGCCGAAGTCGAGCGGCGGCAATCCGAGCTTGAAATCGCACAAGCTGAGCTCGGTGCGGCGGCAGACCTGCTCAGGTCGTTTGGCATGGGAGAAGCGGAATTTAAAGAACTCAAGCAAAAAAGCAAAGTTCTGCCGTGGCTGGATATCAAATCAACCCGGGAAGGCTACGTGATTGCACGTAACGTAATTGTGGGTCAAGTAGTACAACCTGCCGATCCGTTGTTTCAGATTGCCGATCTGTCTCACGTTTGGGTGGTTGGCGATGTCCCCGAGCAAATCGCGCGCGATGTCGGACTGGAGCAGCATGTCGAAATCAACGTTCCTGCATTGGGACCGCATCTTTTCGATGGCGTAATCATTTTTGTTTCGGATACCGTCAATCGCCTAACCCGTACGGTGATGACGCGCGTTATGGTGGAAAATCCGGAACGCAAGCTGAAACCGGATATGCTGGCCAATATGCATATCACGGACGCGCAACACAAAGTATTGGTTGTCCCGGAATCGGCCGTGGTGCGTGAATTAAATCAGGATTATGTCTTTGTTGCCGTCAGCGATAACCAATTCCAGCGCGTACCGGTTCAACTGGATAAAGAAGTAGCCAATTTACGCCCGGTACTGCAAGGATTGACGATCGACCAGCGCATTGTGATTTCAGGTGCTTTTCACTTAGACAGCGAGCGCAAGCTTGCCGAACTGGAGTAACCCATAATGGCAGCAATCGTTCGTGCAATGCTGAACCAGCGTCTGCTGGTGTTGATTATCGGGTTGATATTATGCGCTGCCGGTGTCGGAGCGATTAGAACGCTGACGGTGGATGCATTTCCGGATGTGACCAACATTCAGGTGCAAGTGGCCACGGTAGCCATTGGCCGCAGCCCGGAAGAAATGGAACGCTTGGTTACCGTGCCGGTGGAAATTGCCATGACCGGTTTGCCGGGATTGGTCGAAATGCGTTCGATGAATAAAAGCGGATTATCGCTGATTACGCTGGTATTTACCGATCAGACCGATGTCTATTTTGCGCGGCAATTGGTCATGGAGCGCATTATCGACGTCACGCCGCGCCTGATACCGGGCATCACGCCGGTGCTTGGACCGGTTTCAACCGGCTTGGGCGAGGTTTATCAATACACCATCGAGCATCCGGATGACGGAAAACGAGCCTTGACCGTCGAAGAACTGATGGAACGGCGCACCATCCAGGATTGGGTAGTGCGCCCGATGCTGCGTTCGATTCGCGGCGTGGCGGAAATCAACTCGATCGGCGGTCACGTCAAGGAGTATCAGGTTTACGCCGATCCGAACAAGCTGCGCCATTACGACTTGACGTTAACCGATGTCGACCGCGCTCTAGCGAGCAACAACGCCAACGCCAGCGGCAATATTCTGGCACTGCATTACGAGCAATACTTGATTCGCGGCGTCGGGCTGATTTCCAGTTTGGAAGATATCCGCAATATTGTGCTCAGGGAAATGGACGGCGTTCCGGTCTATGTGCGTGACGTTGCACATGTCACCTTCGGCGGCGAAGTGCGCCAGGGCGCCAGCATCAAAAACGGCGACACCGAATCGGTTGCCGGTATCGTGATGATGCTGCGCGGCGGCAATGCCAAGGAAATCGTCGGACGCATCAAGGAAAAAGTCAACGAAATCAACGAACGCGGAATACTACCCGGCGGCTTGCAAATCGTACCGTTTTACGATCGCACCGATCTGGTCGATGGCGCATTGTCGACAGTTCAGACCACGCTGATGGAATCGCTGATACTGGTCATCGTGGTGCTATCGATATTTTTGGGTACCGTGCGCACCAGTTTTGTCGTGTGTTTCACGTTGATCATCACACCGCTGATTACTTTTCTGGTGATGAATTATTACGGTATGCCCGCCAATTTGATGTCGCTCGGCGGATTGACCATTGCACTGGGCATGATGGTCGATCCGACCGTGGTCGTGGTTGAAAATATTTATCAGCGCCTCGGCGAAGCCAAAGACACCGGAAAATCCAAATTCAATGTCATTGTCGACGCGGTTGCGGAAGTCGGCACGCCGGTTATTTTCGGCTTGATCGTGACCGTGCTGGTATTCCTGCCGTTGATGACGCTGGAAGGCATGGAAGGAAAAACCTTCAGTCCGCTCGCCGTGACCATTTCGATTTCGCTGTTCATCGCACTGCTGGTATCGCTATTGCTCTCCCCGGTGCTATGCGATTATTTGCTAAAAGGCGGCAGTGAAGAAGACACCAAGATTATCGCGGTGATGAAAAATGCGTATCTGAGCTTTTACGATCTGGCCAACCGCAATCAAAAGAAAACCATGATCGTTGCAATTTCCGCATTGATGCTGGCGTTTGCGTTATTTCCATTGCTCGGCAAATCGTTTATCCCGATCATGAAGGAGGGCGCGGTAACGCCGGTCATTATTCGCGCACCGTCCATTTCTTTGGATGAAGCGATCATAATTGAAACGGAGGCGATGAAGGCGATTGCCGCAATTCCAGGGGTTAAATCGGTCGTTTCCAAACTCGGTCGCGGAGAAACGCCCGCCGATCCCGCATCGCAGAACGAATCCGATCCGATTGCCGATCTCGACTTGATCGGATCGGGCCGCACGCAAGCGGAAATCGAAGAAGATATTCGAAAAGCATTGGCTGCACTGCCGGGTGTCAATATCGTGATCTCGCAACCGATCGCGCAGCGGGTCGATGAAATGGTGACCGGCGTACGTTCACAGGTAGCTATCAAGATTTTTGGCGACGATTTGGAAGAATTACGCAAGCTATCCGAACAAGTGGCACGTATCGTCAAATCGACTCGCGGTGCCCGCGATATTCGTATCGAACGGCTATCCGGTCAGCAGGAATTGACGATCAACATCGACCGCCGCGCTATTGCACGCCACGGCATCAATGTATCCGATGTCAATGAATTGATCTCCACCGCAGTCGGCGGTAAGGCGGTTACGCAGGTTTTTGAAGGCGAACGGCGCTTTACGCTGCTGTTGAGATTCCCGGAAGGATTCCGCCACGATGTCGAAGCCATTAAGGAATTGTTGCTCAGACCGGCCATCAACGGCGTACCGGGTGGAGCGGGTGTACCGGGAACCGGCGGCATGCTGGTGCCGCTCAGCGCGGTGGCGGATATAAAAGTGGTCGACGGTCCGGCGATTATCTCGCGTGAATTTGCCAAGCGCCGCGTGGTTGTAGGCGCCAACGTTCATGAACGCGATCTGGGCGGTTTTGTTGCCGAATTGCAGGAACGCACTGCAAAAGAAATCAAACTACCGCCGGGGTATTATTTCTCGTGGGGCGGACAATTTGAAAACATGGAACGCGCAATGGCTAAACTGTCCGTCATTGTACCGATCACACTCGCCGCCATTTTCTTCCTATTATTCATGCTGTTCAATTCGGTCAAAATGGCAATCCTCATCTACCTGGTGCTGCCGTTTGCATCGGTCGGCGGTGTTGTCGGACTGTTTGTAACCGGACAGTATTTGTCGGTACCGGCATCGGTGGGCTTTATTGCCGTATGGGGAACTTCCATCCTGAACGGCGTGGTGCTGATCTCCTTTTTGCGCGAATTGCGTCAGAAAGGCTTCAGTGTGCAGGAAGCCGCCAGAAAAGCCTGCGCACAGCGTTTCCGTCCGGTTATGATGACTGCGGCCACGACGGTGCTGGGTCTAGCCCCTTTTCTGATAGCAACGGGATTAGGCTCAGAAATACAGAAACCGCTCGCTGTTGTGGTCATTTTCGGATTGACGACCGCGACGATGATGACGATGGTGGTGATGCCGATGATTTACCGCTGGTTTGACGACATACCGGATAAAAAAGTACCGGACAAAGCTGATCCGGCTTCTATACCGGCGGCACCCTCGGTCTTGGTCAAACAAACCTAAGGAATCGCCGACTTATTCTGAATGCGTCATTCCGGCCTTCGCCGGAATGACGCATTCAGCGTTTCCCTAACATTCACACAGGATCGGTTAATTTCACAACCGATCCTGTCACGACGAGAATACTCGGCAATCTGCCCGGCTCAATTTAACTGCGAGATTACTCGTGCAAAAATGAAACCATGTCCAGCGCTCTACTAATTTGGCTTGAATTCGGTTGTTGTGCTGCACTCATCGGATGGGCCGGCGCCAAATTGTGTCGTTATGCCGATGTGATCGCCGATAAGACCCACCTATCCCGCAGTTGGATCGGATTAATTATGTTGGCCACTGTCACATCGCTACCGGAGCTGGTCACCGGCATCAGTGCCATTTCGCTGGCTAATGTACCCAATATAGCGGTAGGCGGCGTACTTGGCAGTTGTGTATTCAATCTGGCCATTCTTGTGATATTGGATTTTCTGGTACGCGGCGAATCGCTATACCGTCGCGCCAGTCCGAACCATATCCTGTCTATCGGGTTTTGCGTGATATTGATCGGTTTTGTGGGCCTGAGTTTATTGTTGGCGGGCAAAGCAACTTTCAGTATCGCTCATGTGGGTATTTATACCCCGGCGATCATATTGTTTTACATCGTCGCCATGCGATCCCTGTATATCCACGAGTACGCACAAGTCAAAGAATTCGTCGAAGAGGTAGCGGATCGCTATCCGGAAATGACACTGAATCAAGCATACCGGCGCTATGCGTTATCCGCCATAGCCGTTATCGCAACCGGCATATACTTGCCGTTTGCAGGCGAACGGCTGGCTGCAATAATGGGCTGGCATAATACTTTCGTAGGAACGCTGTTTGTCGCCGCGATCACTTCCCTTCCCGAATTGGCTGTAACCATTGCCGCATTTCGCATGGGAGCACTGGATATGGCTATCGCCAATCTGCTGGGTAGCAATCTGTTCAACATTTTGATCCTGGCATTGGAAGATTTGATTTTTCTGACCGGCCCCCTGCTGTCCTATATTTCACCGCTGCATGTCTTTTCTGTCATATCGGCAGTGATTATGAACGGTATCGTCATCGTCGGCTTAGTTTATCGACCCAGCACCCGCTTGTTTTTTAGTATCGGATGGATCAGCCTCGGTTTGTTTACGCTTTATTTACTCAATGTCTACGTATTTTATTTGCATGACGGCGAGTAAGGAAAATCGATTTTCACACATGAAATTTCGCTTTAAAAAGCGATAGCACAAAAAAATACCGCTATGGACACTCTTGATGTCTTCTGCGCCTATTTCTACAGCACACGAAATGCAATGACTGTCACCAATGTGGGCGGCAATGCTGCGATTAGCAAACCTAACGGATGAATAGTCTGCTCATCGAATTTACCGCGCAGAATGGCAAAACCGGCGGGGTTCGGTGCATTGGCGATCACTGTTAAGCCACCGCCAGTTACAGCACCAGCTACCAGTGCTACTTTGAATTCATCGGTTAATCCTTCAACCAGCGAACCCAGATAAGTCAATGCCGCATTATCGGTGATAGCCGTCAATGCCGCCGCGCCGAAAAATACTGCTGTATCGTCCATATCCATCAACAGCGGTTGCAACCACCACTGCTGCTGCCCGCCGAGTACCACCAATCCCGCCAGGAAAAAAGCCACTAATAGCGCTTCTCTCAAAATCAACGGATTCTGATATTGCTGGTATGCGGTTGCGAATCCAAGAAAAAGCAGGAAGATACCCATAAATGCTGAAGGATGATGTGCAAATACAACGATCAATGTCAGAAATATCAAATGGATCAGCACAATGGAAACCGGCATTTTCGGTTCATCGGAATTGGCGCTTTTCTGTCCCATGTGCCCCAGCTCGCGCCGAAACAACAGCATGGCCGAAGCCGCGTTGATAAAAACCGCCACTGCGGCTTTCCAGCCGAATGTGGAAATCATGAACCAGATATCCCAGTCCCATTTTGCCGCCACCATCAATACCGGTGGCGCAGCGAAAGGTGTCAGCGTACCGCCGATGGATATGTTGACAAATAGCACACCTACAGTCACGTATTTCAACTTGGTGGATACCTCTTTACTGAACAGAGTATCGCGCAACATCAACGCCGCCAGTGTCATTGCAGCCGGTTCGGTAATAAATGAACCCAATAGCGGAACGAAAGCCAACACCAGAAAATACATCGCCATCCCGCGATTGATGGGCATGTAATTGGCAATCCATTTGACCAATGAGGCCGTAAAATCCAGAACCGGGCGCGTACCGGCAATCACCATAATGACAAAAACAAACATCGGCTCGGTGAAATCGCGCGAATCGAGGTAAGTCATCGCTTCGTGCTTGCCGCTCACGATCAGCATAAAAACAATCAGAATCATCGCCCAGAAACCGAAAACCACCTCCACTTCGCCCAGCAAATGCCAGATCCCGGCATGTTTGGGTTGACTATGCGCCAGATGTTCAAAATATTTGGTCGAAAAGGTATGGATTACTGCCAAAGCGAACAGTAATGCAGCGGTCATTTGAATGATTGTTGGACTCATAATTTATGGAAACTAAAAATTGAAGCGGGTGGTAAAAATACCGGCAATGATAACACTGCTATTGCTTACTGCCGATCCAAATCGGCCATGAATGCGCGAATGCGCGCCGCATTGGCGCCCAGATCGCTTTTACCGACGCGCGAGGCGGAACGCATGTCGACACGCGTGCGATTTCCTTCCGCTTGTATGCGTATCGCCACATCGTCTTTAAAACCCATCAGAGGTGTAGTGCTGATCGCCTCAATCCTGCCTGCCGAAACGGAAGCGGAGGCGATCGTCCAGCCGCGCTGCCTTACCAATGCAACCGCCTGGTTGAAAACCTGATCGAACGATCTGTCCAGCAGCAATGGCCCGAGATCGGGATAACCCGCTTTCTGCAAAGCGGCCAGATTCTCCGGCTCAAGGCGATCCAGCGAATTATGCGCCGCAATGCGTAACGGTTTGATCGCGACGAATTCGGGTGGATGCTCCAGATCGGTTGTAATATCGTGAATCTGCGGCGCCCCTGCGCCTGACAATAACGTGACAAAAAACGGTGCCACCACCAAAAAACCGAGCATCGATCCCGCCATCGTGGACACGATTTCCGGTTGCTTAGCCTTGATGGCATGGAGTGTCCCGATTAATCCGGTAACGATAGCGGTCAGCCCGATCAGCACACCGATTGCAATACCGAACAATGCCGGTTGGAAATCGATAACCGAAAAACGATGCCCCAGCACGGACAATGCGGTGATCAATGCCGCTATCCAGGAAAATTTCAGACTTCGGGAGGTATAATCGGGTTTATTTTGTTTGATTGGTTTCTTTTTTGCTGACTTCATCATAGTCATAGGCCAGAATATTATGCAGTCCGGTTATGTTTCGTAACCGTTTATCGTTGACACGCTATCATACCCGATTCTGCGGCATAATAATGCCGATGACCGAGGCCGCCGATACTCAAGTTCCGCCATTAAATTCCGCTGCATACCCTCAATCCCTGAATTCATCGCAAATTTCATGACTTCCTTTTCTGTTTTGGCGATCGCGGCACTGATGCTTGTTTACCCGTCCCATCCGGCAAATGCTGCGGCAGATATTGCAATCGGCCATACAGGCGCTGTCGGCCAAAATATCTCCGTTTACCAGCCGGCCGATATTCATGCCGATATAGAAGCTGCTTGGTTCGCATTTAAGAACGGCGAGTTCTCGCCTTTCGGCCAATCGGTGCTCAACTTCGGCATAGGCTCGCCTCCGGTATGGCTTGCGCTTCGCATCAAAAACCCGGAGGAGCTGTCCGTACACCGCAATCTGCTGTTTGAAACCTCCTGGCTGGACAAAATCGATGCCTATTTCTTTCACCAAGACCGCTTGATCGATAGCTATCACACCGGCGACAGGCAACCGTTCTCGCAGCGGCCGATCAATAATCGTTTTTTTGTGTTCGGCCATGATTACTTGCCAGGCGAAACCGTTGCACTGATCCGTGTGGAAACACCGGATCCGATGTTATTGCCCATTTATTTTTTGGATACGGAAACCCTTAACGATAGAAATATCCTGCAAGCTTATAGTTATGGCTTGGTATACGGGGTCATCCTGGCCATGATCGCCTATAACTTGATGCTTTATGTCGGAATGCGCAGCAATCATCACCTGCTGTATTCCATCTATCTGCTGTTTTTTCTGCTGATGAACGCATCCTATACAGGCCACGGTTATCAATGGCTCTGGTCCGAATCGCCGGAATGGCAGCAGTGGTTAAACCATACTCTCATGTACGCATACATGACGAGCGGACTTGTCTTCGCCCTGTATTTTCTCAACATCAAAACAACCTTTCCCGCTATCTACCGGATCGTTACCGGAACTTGCATCGTACTGGGCATCCTGTTGCTGCTGTCGATGTTTTCCACGGATCAGACGATAGCCTTATGGGTGGCTTTTATCTGCGCAATCCCCTTCACCAGCTTCATGATCATGCTGGGAATCGTTTCGCTGCGCGCAAACAATCGTTATGCCAAATATTTTTTGCTCGCATCGATATCCGCCGTATGCGGCGCGGCAATGACCGCCGCTGCCGTAGGGGGGATTATCCCTTTCAATTTGATGACCTACCGCTTTATCGATATCGGCATGATGATCGACGCTATTTTATTGGCGCTGGCATTAGCCGATCGTTTTAACGTGATCCAGCGGGAGAAACTGATTGCCGAGAAAATGGCCGGAACGGATGCGCTGACCGGTTTAAACAACCGGCGCTCGTTTTATAAATTTGCCCAGCCGATCTGGTCAAGAAGTTTAAGAAATCAAAGCGATTCATCCGCCATTATGATTGACATCGATCACTTCAAATCGCTGAACGACCGCTACGGTCACGCCATCGGGGATCGTGTACTGGTGCAACTGGCCGATTCGCTGAAAAAAGAAGCGCGCAGCGGGGATATTCTGGCGCGCTGGGGCGGCGAGGAATTTCTCATTTTGCTGCCGGATACCGGACTGGACAACGCCATCGGCATCGCGGAACGGATGCGCAAAAAAATCTCAACGCTGCAAATTCCGATTGATCATCAG
>SXJH01000144.1 GCA_005779435.1 Nitrosomonas sp.
CCTATCGCACACCCCGCAGCAATCCGATGCCCAACGCCGCCATACCGATTGAAACCAGCGGATTCAACAAATTCAGCAACGCATACATCGCATAATCGAGCGTCGGGACTGCCAGTGTGGCGGCATAAAAAGTACCCGCCGTAGTCCACGGAATCAAACCGGTCGTGAGCGTAGAGCCTTCTTCCACCGAACGCGACAACACGGCGCGATCCAATGCTTTTTCTCGATATGCTTCCTTAAATAACTGACAATTCAGAATTATCGAGATATACGATTCGCCCATTGCCATGTTGCCGATCAATCCGGAAGCGATGGTCGCGGCGATCAATGTGCCGATGCGTTGGATTCGCGCAATGATATGTGTCAGCAACACGCGCAAGAATCCGGCATGATGCATGATGCCGCCGAGTGCGAGCGCCATGATGGACAGCAACAATGTCCACGCCATGCTGTATACCCCGCCGCGCCCGAGCAAACGATCGATGCTTTCAATGCCGGTGGTTCCCGGCGAATTTAACCACAGCGCATTGACCACATCGACGCCGTCGTTGCCTTGATACACGATGGCAATCAGCATCGCCAATAAGACGCTGCACGACATGCTGATTTCCGCAGCGTAGCGCTTAACGCTCAAGCCGAACATCAGCAGCAGCGGCAATAACGTTACCCACAAATCAAGCCGGTAAGCGCCTGACAGCGCGGCGCGTATTTCGTCGATATGGTTCGCGGGCAATGTGTTTCCGCGATACTGCATACCCCACACGCTAAAAATAACCAATACGATCGTGAAAGTGGGAATCGTGGTGTACAGCATCGAACCGATATGGCGGTAAAGATTCGTTCCAGCGCTCATCGCGGCAAGATTGGTGGTATCGGAAATAGGCGATAGCTTATCGCCAAACGTCGCGCCGGATATGATCATGCCCGCAACCAGCGGCAACGGTATTCCCATGGCGTCGCCGATACCGATCAGCACGATGCCGATGGTACCGGCAGTCCCCCACGATGTCCCGGTGGCGACCGACATCAAACTGCACAAGATCAAACCCGCCGCCAAGAAAATACCCGGATTAAGCCAGTCCAGGCCATAGTACAGCAAACTCGCAATTGTGCCGCTTTGCATGAAACTTGCGATCACCATGCCGATCAGCAGAAAAATGTAAATCGCCGGTAATGCCTTGACAATGCCGTCATCCATCATGCGCCGGATAGCGGCAAACGAATAACCCAGGCCGCTTGCATGCAATCCGCTCCAAATTAGCGCCAGAAAAATGAGCACATGCAGGTTGACTTGAAATACAAACAAACCGAGCGAAATCAGCAGCAACACACCGGCGAAGCAAAACGCCGCATGGAGAAAAGACGGCGCTCGGCGCGCAACCAATTCCTCTAGCGGCGCACCTCTCTCAGTCACCGATTCCCCTCTTGCGTTACTGCATTCTCGAACAATGTCAACAAATCCCCGTACCCCATTTCTTGCAAATCTTCCTTGGCGACAAATTTGAGTGCGGCGGAATTGATACAAAAGCGCAGTCCGGTGGGCGCCGGGCCATCGTTAAACACATGCCCCAAATGACTGTCCGCATATCGGCTGCGAACCTCAGTGCGCGGCATCCACAGTTCATAATCGGTTTTGAATTGAAGGCACTGCTCATTAATCGGCCGGTAAAAACTCGGCCATCCGGTACCGGAATCGAATTTATGAATCGACGCAAACAGCGGCTCACCCGATACAATATCCACATAAATGCCTTCCGCTTTATGATCCCAATAATCATTCTGGAACGGCGGCTCGGTACCGGCATGTTGCGTAACCTGATACTGTAGCGGCTGCAAATCCGTTTTCAGCGAATCCGGGTTTTTTTTAAAATGTTCATACGGATTACTCATAGTCATTTTCCTTCACTACAAAAAAACATTCATGATGAAATTCACCGGCACGATCACTCATTTATCGCAAAAAGGCTTAGGCGTCGTCAAAAACGCGCTGAACGGCATATCGTATTTTGTTCATGGCGCTTGGCCCGGCGATACAGGCGAATTCGCAGCCATCGACAAACCGCTCAATAATAAAAAATTTGCATACGCCAAACTAATCCGGCTCACGCAACCTTCGCCGCAAAGGCAAACGCCATCATGCCCCTATGCCGATTTGACAGAAAATGCTTGTACCGGCTGCCCTTGGATGATTGCCGATTATACAAGCCAGCTGGAACAGAAGCGGAATCGGTTTGTTTATGCCCTGCAACGGATCGGATTCGATACCGGCCTATTGGACATCGGCCCTATCCATCCCGCCCCGCAATTGTACGGCTATCGCAACCGCTGCCAAGTGAAAACGAACGGTGTGCAACTCGGATTCGTATCCGAAGAATCTCACCGGATCGCGCCGATTCAGGATTGTATCGTGCTGAACGATAATTGCCGCCATCTGTTAAAAACAACGCTGCAGCAACTGCCGAACAGTGACTGGCAAGCCGATTCCGCGCAAAATTGGCATTTCATCGAATTGGACGACGCCATGCAAACCGAAGAAATTCGTATCGACCGCAAGCGTCCCTTCAAGCAAGGCAACACAATACAAAACGAGTGGATGCAGGCTTGGCTGCAAGAAAAACTCACCGGTTATCCCAATCCCGGCAAAGTGGTGGAATTATTCTGCGGCTCCGGGAATTTCACGCAAATCATCGCAGCATCGAATTGCACATCGATACTGGCTTACGAATCGGACGCCGATGCAATCCAATTGCTCAAAGCCAGAAATCTGAGCAAGGTGACGCAGCACATTGCCGACCTGTTCGATCCTTTCATTTGGAAAAAACTGCAAAAACAAATCGGCGATGCAAATACGCTGATACTCGACCCGCCCCGCGCCGGATTGAAGAAACATCAAGGTTTTTTCGACAGCTTCAAAACACTGGCAACGATTATCTATATTTCCTGCAACCCGGAAACGTTTGCCCGCGACGCTTGGTTTTTCAACCAAAATAATTTTTCGATCAGAGAAACGCAATTGATTGATTTATTTCCGCATACGCCGCATGTTGAGATATTGGCAGTATTTGAGCGCGCTTAGTAATATATATGAATTTTCCTTATCTTTAATTTTTCCATGCGCCCTATACTGGATATCGCCGCAGCACTTGATCTGCAACCGAACGCATTGATGCGCTACGGCGAGCATATGGCAAAACTCCGGTTGAGCGCCTTACCCAAAAGGGACGCCGCGCCAAAGGGAAAAATCGTATTGGTTTCGGCGATTAACCCCACTCGTACCGGCGAAGGGAAAACCACAGTTTCTATCGGTCTGGCGCAGGGGCTTGTCCGTATCGGCCAGCATGCGGTACTGGCGTTACGCGAACCCTCTCTGGGTCCCATCTTTGGCGTCAAAGGCGGCGGCACCGGCGGCGGCCGCTGCCAACTTGAGCCATCGACTCGCATCAATATGCATTTTACCGGGGATATGCATGCCATCGGCGCAGCGCACAACCTGCTGGCCGCCTTGCTGGATAATGTCATTCATTTTCGCAGCGAACTGGATCTGGAACACCGTCAAGTCTTTTGGCGCCGGGTGCTGGATGTGAATGACCGCGCTTTGCGCCAAACCGTGATCGGACTTGGCGGGCGCCTCAATGGTGTACCGCGCGAAACCGGCTTCGACATTACCTCAGCCTCAGAAATAATGGCAATTCTCTGTTTATGCGAAGATATTGCAGATCTTAAGGATCGACTGGGGCGCATTCTGGTCGGTTTCGACCGCTCGGGCAATCCGGTAACGGCGCAGAGCCTTAAAGCAACGGGCGCAATGGCGGCCCTGCTCCAGGATGCAATTTTGCCAAATCTGGTGCAATCCACCGAAGGCGTTCCAGCTTTTGTGCATGGCGGTCCTTTTGGCAACATCGCCCATGGCTGCAATAGCGTAATCGCCACTAAGACTGCCGCCGCCCGCGCCGATTTTGTCGTGACAGAAGCAGGCTTTGGTTTTGATCTGGGCGCCGAGAAATTTTTTGATCTGAAGTGCCGTAGCTCCGGCCTATGGCCCAGCGCAGTCGTCCTGGTAGTAACCGTACGCGCATTGAGAATCCATGGCGGCGGCGATTTCGCACGCCCTGGCCCTATCCAAGAAATTGAGCGCGGTTTGGAACATTTGGAACACCACATTTATAGCGTGCGCGCCTTTGGTTTCGAACCGATAATTGCCATCAATTGCTTTGCAGGGGATACTCGGGAAGAGCTGATCGTCATCGAAAAAAGATGCGCCAACCTGGGATTGAATGCCGCTCTCTTTACCGGTTTTACCGATGGGGGAATCGGCGCTGAGACCCTGGCGCATGCGGTCGCTGCCGCCGCCGCTCAGCCGATACCGCCAGCACGCTATCTTTATGATTTAAACTCACTGCCCGAAGAAAAAATCACAGCCGTTGCCAGTACTATTTACGGTGCCAGCACTGTCGAGTTCAGCCGTACGGCCAGAAAGGATCTTGAACGGATCCGCGCCCTTGGCTACGACCGACTTCCTATC
>SXJH01000145.1 GCA_005779435.1 Nitrosomonas sp.
CGGCTTTGAATAAAAATAGCCTTGCGCATAATCGCACCCGAATTGAATCAACAAATCCCGTTGCGCCATCGTTTCAACACCCTCCGCGACTGTTTTAATCCCCAGTTTATGCGCCATCACGATGATCGCTTCGACAAGCGCGCGGTCGGTGCCGTCGTGTTCCAGCTGGTGAATGAAAGAGCGGTCGATCTTAATATAATCGATATGAAATTTCTTCAAATAGGACAACGACGAAAAGCCGGTGCCAAAATCGTCGATCGCCACTTCGATGCCGTTACGCTGAAAATCCGCCAGGTGCTTTCGCACCGTATCCGAATCTTTCAACAACAAACCTTCGGTAATTTCCACATTGATACAATTTCCCGGCAACCCAAACCCTTCCAGTTGCCCGATCCATTGCTGCGCATTGGCATGCTTGAATTGAAGCGGCGACATGTTGACGCTGATTTGCATGTCGCAACCCAGCGATTGCCTGCATTGATCGATCAACGCGATCGATCGGTTAAAAACAAATTCGCCGATGTCGTGAATCAAGCCGCTTTGCTCCGCCAGCGGAATAAAGACAGCCGGGCTGATGAATCCTTTGTGCGGATGATTCCAGCGCAGCAGCGCTTCCGCTTTAATCGGCGCATCGTTCTTTTGCAGCGACTGGATAGGCTGGTAAAAGACTTGCAATTCGCGATTGCCGAGAGCATGGCGCAGGTCTCTGATGAGAATGAGTTTTTCATGTGCTTGTTGCTGCATCGACAAGGTAAAAAAACAAAAGCGATTGCGCCCTTCGGTTTTTGCAGCATACATCGCTTGATCGGCGTGTTTCATCAGGCTCTTGATATCGAACGCGTCTTGCCGGTAGATAGCGATGCCGATACTCACCGAGACGAAATAATCCGTTTGGTTTTGTTCCAAATTAAACGGTTTACTCATTTTCAATACAAACTCCTGTGCAACGGCCTCAATTTGCTGCGCGCTCTCCATGTCCGGCAGAGTCGCCGCAAATTCGTCTCCCCCCAATCGGGCAATGGTGCCGTGCGTGCAAGATGCGAGACGATGAGATACTTCGCGCAGCAGTTCGTCGCCTTTGTCGTGACCCAGGGTATCGTTGATATCTTTGAAGTGATCCACATCGAGAAACAGCACTGCCAGCAACGAATGATCGTTATCGGATTTTACAATTTCCTGCTTTAGATGTTCTTTGAACAAACTCCGATTCGGCAATCCGGTCAATTGGTCGTAATTGGCTTGGTACAGGATCAGTTCGTCGTTTTTCTTTTTCTCGGTGATGTCGGTAAACTGCGCCACATGGTGCTCGACCCGTCCCTCCTGATTCCGGATGACGCTGACGCTCAACCATTTGGCATGAACGGCGCCATCTTTGCGTCGATCCCAAATTTCGCCTTGCCAGTAGCCGCTATCGGCAAGTTGCCGCCACATTTTTTTATAAAAGTTTTTATCGTGCCGTCCCGATTGAAACATGCTTGGATTTTTGCCGACCACGTCGGTCAACTCATAGCCCGTCATGCGAGTGAACGCCGGATTAACTTGCGTGATCAGATTGTCTTTGTCGGTCACCATGACGGCTTCGTTGCTGAATTGATAGAGCGTCATCGCCAGCCGCATGGAATCTTGCAATTGCTTTTGCGGTGTTATATCGACCAATACGCCATGCCAGCGCGTACTGCCATCGGCATCCCTTTGCGGCAATGCGTGGCCGCGTATCCATTTGTCGCCGGCTGGCGTTTGCATCGGAAATTCATGCAGCCACGACTCCAATTTCTCCTTCGAGACGCGAAGCGATGCTTCCAAATCGATCAACGCGCCACCGGGTATTTTTTGAAAGAAAGCTTCGGCATCCGCCATGCATGCAGCGGGCGATAACCCGGTTAAATCGGCGATGCCGTTGCTGACGAAAGTAAATGAAAGTCGATCGGCCGTATCGGCCTTCAGTTCATAGACAGCGCCCGGCACACTGGCGACGAGATTGCCGAAACGCTTTTCGCTGGCAAACAACTCGTGCGTACGTTGATCGATCGCAAGCTCAAGTTTCGCTTGACGCGCTTGCTGCTCCGCCTCGATCTTTTTGCGCGCCGTAATATCGCGAAATATTCCGCGCGTCGCAACAGGTTTTCGATCGATAGAAAAAAGCGATACGTTGCCTTCCGCAACGATGGTATCCCCGCCTTTAGTCACAAATGGAATCTCGATCAGTCCGACAGTTGCGCCGTTCATCAAGCGGCAAATAATTTCCCGGCAGGCCGCGTGATGATCGGGATGGATAACATCCATGACATTCAAAGCCTGTGTTTCCGCTTGCGTATAACCAAGCGTATCGCGCCATGCGCGATTAACGTACAGGAATCGTCCGTCCGGCGTAATGCTCTGAATCAAATCTTTTGTATCTTCAAACAATCGATTCAGTTGGTCTTCGCTAAGAATATTTCTAGCAGAAGTTGCCACGCCTTCTGTGGAGGATTTATCTGACAGAATAACGGAGGTATTCATGTAAAAAATCCATTTGCAAATGCTTTTTTATATTAAGGAAACGCTGATTAATTCTGAATTCGTCATTCCGGCGAAGGCCGGAATCCAGAAAAATCAAAGAACTGGACACTGTCTTTCGCCGATGTGATGAATTAATCGGTGTTTTTTTAAATATGACAGACAATAAGTTTGTTACGGCAAAAATCGGCGCTAATTTAACCATACCCATCGATTTCTTACAAAGAAAATTCGATACGGCTGCATCGGCGCAACATCGCCTCGCGCTGCGGCGTTTCAACGCCGCAGCGAAAATAAGTTAGAATATCCGCTTTTAGACTTTTATCGGGAGTTCCTGAATGTCAATGGCTGACCGTGACGGCGTAATCTGGTATGACGGGAAGATGGTTCCCTGGCGGGATGCCAACACGCATGTACTTACCCATACGCTGCATTATGGCTTGGGTGTTTTTGAAGGCTTGCGCGCGTATGAAACCGCGCAAGGCCCGGCGATTTTCCGCCTGCAAGAGCACACCGACCGCTTGTTCAATTCGGCGCATATTTTCATGATGAAAATACCTTACGACAAAGCCACGCTGATGCAAGCGCAATGCGATGTGGTAAAGCAAAACAAGCTGTCGTCCGCGTATATCCGCCCGATTGCCTTTTACGGCGCCGAGGCGATGGGACTTTCCGCCAGAACGCTGTCGGTGCATGTCGCCATCGCGGCCTGGTCGTGGGGCACTTACTTAGGACCGGAAGCGCTTGAAAACGGCATTCGCGTCAAAACCTCGTCGTTCACCCGTCATCATGTCAACATCAACATGTGCCGCGCCAAATCGGTTACGACGTATGCCAATTCCATTCTGGCAAACCAGGAGGTTGCGATCAACGGCTACGATGAAGCGTTGCTGCTGGATGTCGAAGGTTATGTTGCCGAAGGTTCCGGCGAGAATATTTTTATCGTCAAGCAAGGCAAGCTTTATACGCCGGATTTGACTTCGTGCCTGGAAGGCATCACCCGCGCGTCCATTTTGGAATTGGCGAGCGAATTGGGCATTCCGGTGATTGAAAAACGCATTACCCGCGATGAAATTTACTGCGCGGACGAGGCGTTCTTTACCGGAACCGCCGCCGAAGTAACGCCGATTCGCGAACTGGATAACCGCATCGTCGGGCAGGGCAAGCGCGGCCCGATTACGGAGAAGATTCAAACCCTATTTTTCGATTGTGTCAAAGGCCGGGCGAAAAATCACGCCGACTGGCTGACTTTGGTTTAATACAGCTATTGGAGCACCAGCAATGAATCAACAAACCCAAGATAAATCGCGCGAGATTGAAGTCACCGTAGACGATTTGCCGCTGCATTGCCCGACACCGGCCATGCTGCTGTGGAATTCGCATCCGCGCGTTTTTTTACCCATCGAAGCGACCGGCGAAGCGCTTTGCCCTTATTGCGGCACGCACTATACGCTGAAAGGCGGCGCTGTCGCCGGACATCACTAATCCACATCCCGGACAAATGATGCCGACAATCCCGCACGAAATCTTCAAGGCGTATGACATTCGCGGAATTGTCGACAAAACCGTCACCCCTGAGAATGTCGAGAAAATCGGCCATGCTATCGGTTCCGAAGCGCGCGCGCGCAATCTGACCGCCATCGCCATCGGCCGCGACGGCCGCTTATCCGGACCGGAATTGTCGCAAGCGCTGGCGCGCGGCATCCGCAATAGCGGCATCGACGTGCTGGATGTCGGCATGGTGGCGACGCCGATGCTGTATTTCGCCGCGCATGAGCTATGCCGGTACTCAGGCGTCATGGTGACGGGCAGCCACAATCCGCCCGAATATAACGGTTTCAAGATCGTGCTTGGCGGGCAAACCTTGGCTGCGGAAACGATTCAAGCCTTACGCTTGCGCATCGAAAACAACGATCTCAGCCACGGCGCAGGCAGCTATACCGAGCATGCCATCGCGGATCGTTACATAGCACGCATTACCGGCGACATCAAGCTCAACCGTCCGATCAAGGTCGTCGTGGATTGCGGCAATGGCGTGGCAGGCGCGTTCGCACCCATGCTATACCGGGGTTTGGGTTGCGAAGTGATTGAATTGTTTTGCGATGTCGACGGTTCGTTTCCCAATCACCATCCCGATCCTTCCGTACCGGAAAATCTGAACGATGTGATTGCCGCATTGAAATCGACCGATGCGGAAATCGGCCTGGCTTTCGACGGCGACGGCGACCGGCTTGGCGTCGTGACCAAAAACGGCGCTATCGTCAACCCGGATCGCCAATTGATGCTATTTTCAGCCGATGTCCTGTCGCGCAATCCCGGCGGCAAAATCATTTTCGACGTCAAATGCACGCGAAATCTGGCACCTTGGATCAGCCAGCACGGCGGCACGCCGGTGATGTGGAAAACCGGGCATTCGTTTATCAAATCCAAACTGATCGAAACCCAAGCGCTGCTGGCTGGCGAAATGAGCGGGCATATGTTTTTCAAAGAACGCTGGTACGGCTTTGACGATGGTTTATACGCCGGTGCGCGATTGCTCGAATTGCTGAGCCGCGAGGACGATATCGGCGCTACGCTCAACAACTTGCCCGATAGCCTTAACACGCCGGAATTGCAAGTGCGCGTGGCGGAAGGCGAGAATCATGCGCTGATCGCACAATTGCAACGCGACGCCGTTTTCGATAATCCGCAACAAATCATTACCACCGATGGATTGCGTGTTGAATATAGCGATGGATTCGGTTTGGCGCGCGCTTCCAATACCACGCCCGTCATCGTGCTGCGTTTCGAAGCGGATAATGCGGCGGCATTACAACGCATCCAGGAAGATTTCCGCCGCAATATCCTGCAAGCAAAACCGGATGCGCAATTGCCTTTCTAGCACATCCGATCATACCGGCACACCATGCGCATCGCCATTGCTCAGATCAATTCCACGCTAGGCGATTTCGCCGGTAATGCCGCAAAAATCCTCGACGCCGTAAACCGGGCCCGGCAAGCCGGTGCCGAATTGATTGTCACTCCAGAACTTGCGTTATCCGGTTACCCTCCCGGCGATTTATTGCTGCGGGAAGCTTTTTATCGATTATGTCACGACACATTGACCGGGCTTGCGCAAGCAATCGACGGCATTACGCTGATCGTGGGGCATCCCGATGCCCGGCAAGACAAGCTGTACAATGCCGCTTCGGTGATCCGCGACGGCAAAATCCTGCATACTTATCACAAGCGCATCCTCAACAAATCGCCGTTCTTCAACGAAAGCTATTACTTCGATGCCGGAACGCAGCCGTGTACATTCGACTGCAATGGCATTCGCTGGGGGGTATTTATTTGCTCCGATTTCTGGTCGGGCCGGTTGCCTGCTGCGGCACATGCCGGTCATTGCGATATGTTACTGGTGCTGAGCGCATCGGCTTACCATGTCGGCAAACAGACTTCCCGTTATCAAGTGACCCACCGGTTCATCAAACACACCGGCATTCCGGTCGTTCACGCCAATCTGGTCGGCGGGCAAGACGAACTGGTTTTCGACGGCGCATCGTTTGCCATGAACGGACAAGGCGAACTCACACATCAGTGCGACGAATTTGCCGAAACCGTTGCAATCATTGAAATCGGAAACAAACAACCGATGCCAGGCACACTGCCGCCGGTGCAATCGCCGATTGCCGGCATTTATCGGGCGTTATGCTTGGGCGTGAAAGATTACGTGCGCAAAAACGGTTTCCCCGGCGCATTGCTGGGATTGTCCGGCGGCGTCGATTCCGCGCTAACACTGGCGATTGCCGTGGATGCCTTGGGCGCGGATCGGGTCGCAACCGTGATGATGCCGTCGCAATACACCGCTGCGATCAGTTTGGAGGATGCCGACGAGATGGCTGCGCTGCTGGGCGTTAAACACCGCCAATCGGGCATTCAGTCGTTGTTCGATCAATTTCTGGCAACCGTTGTGGCGGATTTCCGGCTCTCGCCGGATGCCGCTGCAACGGGCGCCATGCCGGAAAATCTGCAAGCGCGGATTCGCGGCGCTTTATTGATGGCGCTGTCCAATCAGACCGGTTCGGTGGTGCTGACCACCGGCAACAAATCCGAAGTCGCAGTAGGTTACTGCACGTTGTACGGCGACATGGCGGGCGGTTTCGCAGTGCTGAAGGATGTCAGCAAAACCCTGGTATACCGATTGTGCGAATACCGCAACAGCATCAGCCGCGTGATTCCGCAGCGCATCATTCAACGCGCCCCGTCCGCCGAATTGCGTCCGGATCAAACCGATCAGGACAGCTTGCCGCCATACGATATTCTGGACGCGATTATCGAGGCGTATGTCGAGAAAAATTGCACACCGGCTGAGATCGTCGCCATGAATTACAATGCCGCCGATGTCGCCAAGGTGATCCGCTTGATTCACATGAACGAATACAAGCGCCGACAATCCGCACCCGGCATTCGCATTACGCATTGCGACTTCGGTACTGCGTGGCATTATCCCGTCACATCCGGCTATAAAAACTGGTCAACCCTCGGTCTTTTTCCGGAACCGATAAAGCGCAAATGATCGCTCGCCCCGGTAAATCCGCTCACCCGTTTCGATGAAGCTCACTCCCGATGCAATCGCCCGGCGGCTCGACAATCTGCCGAAGCCAACGTATAGCGAAGATTTACCGGTGCATGCGCGTCGCGATGAGATCCGCGCAGCCATTGCGCAACATCAAGTCGTGATCATCAGCGGCGAAACCGGTTCCGGCAAGACCACGCAAATTCCTAAAATTTGCCTGGAACTCAAACGCGGCGCCGCCGGATTGATCGGCCACACGCAACCGCGCCGCATTGCTGCGCGCACGGTCGCGGCCCGCATTGCCGCCGAATTGAACAGTCCGCCCGGCCAGGCGGTCGGTTACAAAGTGCGTTTTTCGGATAACATCAATCGAGACAGTTAC
>SXJH01000146.1 GCA_005779435.1 Nitrosomonas sp.
ACGGTGACCAACGCGACATTGCATAACGCCGACGAAATTGCGCGCAAAGACGTACGCATCGGCGATACCGTCATCGTGCGCCGCGCGGGCGATGTGATTCCGGAGATTGTGTCGGTGATTGCGGAGAAACGTCCGGCTAATACAACCAGCTTTGTAATGCCAACGCACTGCCCGGTGTGCGGCTCCCATGCAGCGCGTATTCCCGGCGAAGCGGCTTCCCGCTGCACCGGCGGTTTATTTTGTCCGGCGCAGCGCAAGCAAGCGATTCTGCATTTTGCGTCGCGCCGCGCAATGGATATCGAAGGATTGGGCGATAAACTGGTCGATCAAATGGTCGACAACGCCATCGTGCGCACGCCAGCGGACTTATACCGGCTGGGATTGACCGCGCTGGCCAATTTGGATCGCATGGCGGATAAATCGGCGAACAATATTTTGCGAGCCATCGAAAAGAGCAAACAAACCACCCTGGCGAGATTCATTTATGCGCTGGGAATCCGCAACGTCGGCGAGGCGACGGCAAAGGATCTGGCACTGCATTTGGGCAGCCTGGATCGGCTGATCGAAGCCGATAGCGAACGCCTGCAGCAAATTCCGGATGTCGGTCCGGTGGTGGCGCAAAGCATCGCCGATTTTTTTGCCGAACCGCATAACCGCGAAGTGATCGAGCAACTGCGCGCCAGCGGCGTGCATTGGGATGAACACGAAGGAAAGCCGACTGCACCCGCCGACGCGGCGCCATTGCACGGAAAAACCTTCGTGCTGACGGGAACGCTGCCCACGATGAGTCGTGAAGAAGCAAAAGAGAAAATCGAAGCACGTGGCGGCAAAGTCAGCGGCAGTGTTTCGAAAAAGACTGACTATGTCGTCGTGGGCACCGATCCCGGCAGTAAGTACGATAAGGCGCTGGGTTTGGGAGTCGCTGTCCTGGATGAGGCCGGATTGCTGATATTGTTACAGTAAGGAAACGCTGAATAATTGGCTGCGCAAGCGATCTGCTGCGTTGGGAGGTGCTCGAAAATTCGTCTGTCGCTCTCAATCGTCCACAACTGCTTGCCCCGGAAACAGGACATCGGTAAATCCGAACAAGCGAAAATCATTGATTCGCATCGGATACAAAATACCTTGCAAATGATCGCATTCGTGCTGCGCTACGCGGGCGTGAAAGCCGTTTACGGTACGGTCGATTGCAGTGCCGTATTGGTCGAATCCCTGATAGTGCAATTGCGTATGGCGGGGCACTACGCCGCGCATGCCGGGGATGCTGAGGCAGCCTGCCCAGCCGTCTTCTTTTTCTTCCGATAACGGCGTCAACCGAGGGTTGATCAAAACCGTGAAAGGAACCTCGTCGGCTTCGGGGTAACGTTGGTTCTTTTCAAAGCCGAAAATAACCACTTGCAAACTCACGCCGATCTGCGGCGCGGCAAGGCCTGCGCCGTTCAAATGCGCCATCGTGTCTTGCATATCTTCGATCAATACGCGCAATTCCGGCGTGTCGAATTGCTCGACTTTGTCCGCTTGCCGGAGCAACAGAGGCTCTCCCATTCTCAATACCGGTTTAATCGCCATGACAACTCACCACATGTTCCAATATGTTTCGTACTTTTACCATGGCATGCTCCAACACGGCGTAAACTTCCTTAAGCGGGATGCCGTTTGCGCTGATGCCGCGACCGGCGGCGTGATTTGCAATCACCGCAATGGCGGCGTAATTCAATCCCAATTCCCGCGCCAGTGTGGCCTCCGGCATGCCGGTCATGCCGACGATGTCCGCACCGTCGCGTTCCAGGCGATTGATCTCGGCTGCCGTTTCCAGTCTGGGGCCTTGCGTTGCTGCATAAACGCCGCCGTCGGAAACGGCTTCGTTGGCTTCTTTCGCGCCCCGCAGCAATAAATTCCGCGTCGATTGGCTATACGGCAGGGTAAAGTCGACATGCGTGACCGGCTGTTCTTTGCCGTCAAAATAAGTGAAATTGCGGCCATAGGTATAATCGATGACCTGATCGGGCACCACCAGTTTGCCCGGCGTCAGATCGGCGCGGATACCACCCACCGAGGCTACGGCAATGACATGGCAGGGTTTTAAAGAATGCAGCGCCCATAAGTTTGCCCGGTAATTGATCGCATGCGGCGGGATGGTATGACCGAGTCCGTGGCGCGCCAGAAACACGATGTCTTCATTTTTCAGCTTGCCGAACGTCAACGGGCCGGACGGTTCGCCATACGGCGTGCGGATGATTTGCCGGTGCGATATTTCGAGACAGGATAATTGCGTTAACCCGCTGCCGCCAATGATTGCAAACATAATTCCCCTATTTCAGTCGGTTACTGCATAAACCGCCGGTAAGTTGCGCCAAGCGCCTTGAATATCCATGCCGAAGCCGAACACATACCGGTTCGGTACCGGCAATCCGACAAAATCCGCAGCGCACGGCTTGGGCAAGCCCGTGTCTTTTTCGGCAAACACCGCGCTATAAAATGCTGTTGCGCCGTTTTTCAGCACTTTGTCGCGGATTGCCGCAAGCGTGACGCCTTCGTCCAGAATATCGTCGAGCACCAAAACAACGCGGCCCCGCAGGTTTTCTTTAGGCTCCGCGCACCAGCGA
>SXJH01000022.1 GCA_005779435.1 Nitrosomonas sp.
AAAAAATGGTTCCGCTTAAGAGGCTATAACCTGTTGGCAGACGTCATCAACGGCGTTAAATTCGTTAACGGTATTAAACAAACTGCAGATCAAAAACAGAATGCCGCTTGATTCTCTGTACACCAGATTTGACTATAGCTCGTTATCGAATTTCTCTAACCCTCTTGCGAACTCGAAAAATTGATTAATCAGCCCCTGCAATTCACCAAGGCAGTAAATGTATGAAACTATATTCTGTGGAATTATCACACTTCTCTCTGATGTAAACTCTTCAGTTAAGCTCACTATTCGCGAGTGGTGAATCTGTAGACGCATAATGATATAGGCAAGATAATCACCAACATCTGCTTCGGCAAATTCTATGCAGCGACTAAAAATTTCTTTATATCTAGCTGGTAATTTGGGGACTCGCGTTTCTAACGGGATCTTACGATTATTACTACTATGGCGCCATGCTTCCTGTAGCAACTTGGCACTATCCCTAAAGTATGTGGTTAGCTCACTCAATGATTCGGGAAGAAATGCTTTAGCAGCTGCAAAGTTTCGCTCTCGCTGTTTTTCTGCATTATATTTTGAGATATAGAACGCAATTAGACTTGAAATAAATGCCAGCATACCGACATTGAGAGCTTGCCAGTCATACCAAACAATTTGAACATAATGCCAATCACCTTTTCCATCTTCCCAAGGGAAAATGAACATGCTCACAATATAAATTATAAAGATAATAAAGAGCAGCCCAATCATCCAATTTAAGATTCGTCGTATCCACATACTTAACTGTATGAATCTAATATGAATCACGTTCAAGTTCCAGTGGGTATCAATGCTCAATCGGGTCGAATTTTCATTACCTTAACCCAACCCCGGCCAATAATGACTATCCGGCAGCGGCCGTTTGCCGAAGATCGCCTGGCCGACGCGCACCACGGTGGCGCCTTCTTCGATGGCGAGTTCGTAATCGCCCGACATGCCCATCGACAGTTCGTCGAACGATAATCCGGCAGGGGCTTCCTGGCGCAGCATAGCCTGGATGTTGCGCATTTTGACGAAGCATTCGCGCACGCGGTCGTGATCGGCGGAGAAGATGGCCAGCGTCATCAGACCTTTGATGCGCAGCGATGAGAATTGCGGCAGGTGTTGCACGAAATCGCGCACGGCTTCGGGGGGCAGGCCGAATTTGCTGGCTTCGCCGGAACTGTTGACTTGCACGTAGACATCAATCGCGCGGCCTTCGTTTTGCAGGCGTTTGTCGAGTTCTTCGGCGACTTTGAGGCTGTCCAGTGCCTGGAATTCGTTGGCGAAGCGGGCCAGGTATTTGGCTTTGTTGGTTTGCAGATGACCGATGATCGACCATTTGATGTCCAGATCGCTTAATGCTTCGGATTTCTCGCGCGCTTCCTGGATTTTGTTTTCGCCCATTTCAACGCAGCCTGCGGCAAAAGCGATGCGCAATCGTTCTGCCGGTACGGTTTTGGTGACGGGGAGCAGCCGCACGCTGGCGGGGTCGCGACCGGCTTTTTTGCAAGCATCGGCAATGCGCTGCTTGACGGTGGCGAGGTTGTTTTTGATGTCGGTGAGTTGCTGTTCTGCGTTGAGTTCCACGGCCTGCTCCTGTTATTCGAGAATTTAATTTTTCCTGGATGCTTGATGGAAAACCATTTTCCATTGGTTATTGCAATATTGCCAAATCGATGTTCTGATCGATCCCGTGTTTCCGGCATCGGGTTGCCCGGTTTTTTGCAGCGAATAAATTGCCAGCACCGTATCCTGTGCTAACGCTTTAACCCGGAAATCCTTGAAGGCCCATTGTATATCGGGGTCTTTGCGCTTCAGCCACCCAACCGCGTCGTCTCGGGTATGAAGTTGTCCCCGGTTGTCGATTTCTTCAAAATTCTCCGCCAGCAATTCGTCGATCAGTCCGGGATGCGCCGTCAGATCGGTTTGCAGCAATTTAAGTTCCAGGCGCTGAATCAGCCCGGCGAGCGCGCTCGATTCCATTCGTGGCAGGGCTATTTGACCCGCATGCCCGGCTGTGCGCCGGAATCCGGCGACAGAATGAACAATTCACCGGGATTGCCGCCACCCGCAGCCAGCACCATCCCTTCCGACAGGCCGAATTTCATTTGGCGGGGCGCAAGGTTCGCGACCATCACCGTCAGGCGTCCTTTCAGTTGTTCCGGGTCATACGCGGATTTGATACCGGCGAAAACTGTGCGTTGCTCGCTGCCGATGTCGAGCGTCAGCTGCAGTAATTTTTCCGCCCCCGGCACATGTTCGGCGTTGACGATTCTGGCGATGCGCAGGTCGATTTTGCTGAAGTCGTCAATCGAAATCGTTTCGGCAATCGGCGTGACGGCATGCTGCTGTTTCTCGGCATGGCGTGCCGGAGATTCCGGTGCCGGTGCGGCCAGGCTTTGCGTATTGGCGGCGATCAGCGCGTCGATTTGCTTGGTGTCGATACGGGTCATCAAATGCTGATAGGCGTTGATCGCGTGTCCCGCAGGCAACAATAGATCGGAAACCGGTTGGTCGTTGCCGAGTTGCGGCCAGGTGAGCGGCGCGCAATTGAGAAACGCTTCAATTTGCTGCACCGTGCCGGGCAGGATCGGCTTCAAATAGCGCGATAATAGGTAAAACAACTGGATGCCGAGACTGCAAGTGCGCTGCAAATCGTCGCTGCGATCCGGGTTTTTGGCGATTTCCCACGGCGCGAGGGTATGGATCATTTCATTGGCTTCGTCGGCGAATTTCATGATCTGGCGAATGGCCGTCGAAAATTCGCGTGCTTCAAACGCTTGTTCGATCATGGCTGGCCGCCACGATGAAAAATGCTCGTTCACCATGGCTTGCAGCGCCTGATATTGCTCGCCGGCGACCAGTTTGCCGTCAAAGCGTTTGCTGATAAAACCGGCGCAGCGGCTGGCGATATTGATGAATTTGCCGACCAGATCGGAATTGACGCGTGCGACGAAATCGTCCAGGTTCAGGTCGATGTCTTCCAGTGTGCTGTTGAGCTTGGCGGCGTAGTAATAGCGCAGCCATTCGGGATTCAGGCCTTGTTTCAGATAGCTCTCGGCAGTGATGAACGTGCCGCGCGACTTGCTCATTTTTTCGCCGTTCACGGTCAGAAAACCGTGCGCGAAAATTTTCGTTGGCGTGCGGTATCCGGCATTTTTTAGCATTGCAGGCCAGAATAAGGCGTGGAAGTACAAAATATCCTTGCCGATGAAGTGATACAGTTCGGCATCCGATTGCGGTTGCCAGAATTCATCGAATTGAATCTGTTTTCGTTCGCACAGGTTCTTGAAGCTGCCCATGTAACCGATCGGTGCATCGAGCCAGACGTAAAAATACTTGCCGAGCGCACCGGGAATCTCAAAGCCGAAATACGGCGCATCGCGTGAAATATCCCAATCGGACAATTTGTTTTCCCCGGCTTCGCCGACCCATTCGCGCATTTTATTGGCGGCTTCCGGTTGCAAATGATCGCCGTCGCAAGCCCATTGCCGCAGAAAATCGGCGCAGCGCGGATCGGATAGGCTGAAAAAATAATGCTCGGACGATTTATTGACGGGTTTTGCGCCGGATACGGCGGAATACGGATTTTTCAGCTCGGTCGGCGTATATGCTGCGCCGCAGACTTCGCAGGAATCGCCATATTGATCCTTGGCGCCACATTTCGGGCATTCGCCTTTGACGAAGCGATCCGGCAGGAACATGTTTTTGACCGGATCGTAGAGTTGCTCGATACCGCGCACTGCGATCAATCCCGCTGTTTTTAGCTTGCCGTAAATATCTTCGGAAAAATGCCGCGTTTCGGGCGAATGCGTGCTGTAATAATTGTCAAATTCGATATGAAAGCCGGTAAAATCGCCGAAGTGTTCGGAATGAACGCGCGCAATCAGCGCCTCCGGCGTAATGCCTTCTTTTTCCGCGCGCAGCATGATCGGCGTGCCGTGGGT
>SXJH01000147.1 GCA_005779435.1 Nitrosomonas sp.
GCACGCCTGGGCAACAGCGACACCGAATTTTATCTCGCGCCCGAAGTGCCTGCCGGTTTGCCCCATGCTTGCGACGCCGCAGGCAATCCTATTTTGTCCGACGATCTCAGCGGCCCGGTTTTAGTGAAAAACTTCAAAGACCAAAACGGACGGATCAAGCGCCAAGCCGCACGTTTTCAAGTCTTTGTGTACGACGAAGAATCGCCCGATGGGCGTCCGCTGAAGCTGGGCGATGCCGTCGAGGGCGGCGGCAATCGCGGCAAGCTGATCGATATTCAGTGGCGCGTTTATCTGGCCAATAAAAAAGCATCGTGGTACGAATTCAATACCCGCTCCGGCGAGCACGGCTATGCGGCGAATCATCCGCGCCGCAACGCATCGGTCGAAAACCGCGACCGTTTGGTCATCGATCCGGGGCCGCGTACCATTAACGGCACCAATGCGCGCCGCGCCAGCTTTGACCGCTCCGGCAACGGCGTCTATGCCGCCACTTTTCCGCCGCAGGGCCTAAAACCGCACGATATCGATACGCTGGGTGAGATTCTGACCGACGATACCGGCCGTTTGCTCGTGCTGGGCGGACTGGGGCGTTCCGGCAGTGAAAAATCCGGACCGGGCGAGCCGCATATTTCGCATTACGCCAATAACGACGGCTGGTACGACGATGTTTCCGACGGGCCGGTGATGGCGCGTTTGGCGATGTATTCCGATCAAGTCGGCGCGATACGCTATATCGATGTGGAATATCCGGCCTGGGTGGTAGTGGCTTATCCACGTTTCGTGCCGCAGATGCACGATATGATCACCATGGATGAAGTGCTGTACGATTTGTCTCTGCGCGAATTTGCATACGATACCGGCTTATACGGCCGCTTGGGCAGTTTCGATTGCCCGGAAACCGTACCGATGCAAGATCGGGTAGCACTGAGCCAATGGCAAGCAAGCCGCCTGACGTGGAACAAAGACTTCAAGCCTTGGTTTTACCGGGATATCTGGCCGATTTTGTTCCGGCCGAATGAGTTTTTGTATGTGAGCGACATCCTGGCGCAGTCCAATTTCCCGCACGATCAGGAGCAGCGCGGTACTTTCGATCCGTTCAAGATCGGGCGAACGCCGGGTTATAAACCGAAGCGCACGGATCCGAAACCGGCCGATATCTGCCGCGACGCCAGTCTGGGCGAAGCGTTTACCGCTACGCCGCAGCACCGTGACGATCAAGACAACGATCCCTACCGTCCGATGCGGCAATTTCTGTTCGATTTGCTGCGCCGCAGCGGCGAGGACAACGAATTCAAACTGGAAGACAAAGTCGGCAGCCGGGTACACAATTTGCCGCTGATGCCGTTGCTGTGCGGCGACAACCCGTTGACCAACGAGGTCGTCACCAAATTCCTGCGGCTGACCGATTATCAATTGTTCATCCTCAAGCAATGGGCCGAAGGCCGGTTTATCAACGAGATGGAGCAAGGCTGGATTCCGGAAACCTATCCGGTATTTTTTCCTTACCCGCAAACCCCGCCGAAAAACGGGCGAGAACTGGATCGCGGCGTGCTGAGCAATGCGCTGGGCGGCGCGTTTTGTCCCGGCGGCGAATTGAATTGGATCATCCGCAATCCGTCGATTTACCGGGAACCGTACCGCATCAAGGCGGATCGCAGCGTATCGGATTTTATGCAATCCGCCGCGCAAGCGAATGCAAACCGGCAACCGACCGGCGTTATCGAAGAATTGAGTTTCAGCGTGGATAATACGCTCAATCACGATAACGACTTTTCTACCGGGCTGCAGCCCGGCGATTTGACCAAGTATATGGCGGTGCCGTGGCAGGCGGATTTCAACGAATGCACCACCAATACCATCAATATCACCTACGCCGATTGGAACACGATCAATCCCGGCAGCGACAACGATCAGCGGCTCAAGCGCGATGAGAAAATGTGGGATGCGTTATGGTGGCCTGCGCACCGTCCGTTGCAATCCAGCGAATTGACCGGCTTCCAGAATGGCCAGCCCGTGACTGCCTGGACGGATTGGAGCCGCGGTATTCAGCAAACCTACACCGGCGATCTGAAAATGGTGGAAGATTGGTGGAAGCTCGGATTCATTATTCGCAATCCGTACATGGCGAATATCGATACCACGCCATCCACCGGCCCGGATGGCCGTTATTACAGCATCGAGCGCTACGGTAGCGAACATTTGGCCGCACCGGACCCGAAACTCAGCGCCATCGCCAATCCCGGCAAGAAAACTTGAACAAGGAGATTTTCATGAACGACAATCCGTTTACCGGCAACTGGACTTACCGCAGCCTGCTGAACAATCCGGACGTAAATCAGGCTTTCGATAATCTGGAATTCGGCCGGGGAACCATCGTCATCAACGAAGACGCGATGCAATTGCTGAGCGGTGTCATCGGCGGACCGGGCTGGTCGCTGACGTTAAAAGGCTCGCGCGAATACGGCACGCCGATGCGGGTACGTTTTCAAGGAACGGGTATCGTCAACGGCGAGCAATGGATCTATGATTACGAGGGTTATTTGGTCGGCCATTGGCCAAACGGCGTGCAGCAACGGCCCGCAATTGTCGGTTCGGTGATTCGCACCATTCCGCATTCCGGCAGCGAACCGGGTACGGTGGCGCCGGCTGGCGTCGTTGCGTCGTTTTATGCCGTCAGAACCGATTAGCCCAAACGTCGACATCTTTATCATCGGTGCCGGTCCCGCCGGTACGGCGGCGGCAATATCGCTGTGCGAAATTTTACCCGGTGCGCGCATTTGTATTGCGGACACCGGGAAGAATACCGTTTTTCGTATCGGCGAATCGGTACCGCCGCCGATCCGGCCTTTTCTCGATCGGCTCGGCGTAACGGACACTTTCGAGAAAGCGGGACACAGCCCGTCTTTTCGCACATTAAGCGCATGGGGAACCGCAGAGCTCGATAGTAACGAGTTTCTTCTGCATGTTTACCAAACCGGCTGGCGGCTGGATCGCACCGGTTTCGACAATATGCTGAAAGCGGAAGCGATTCGCCGGGGGGCGGTCATCGTATCCGCGCGGGTTCAATCGCTTGACGGGAATCCGTACGAGTGGCGCATCGATTGCGGCAACACAGGAAAATTCTCAGCACGTTATGTCATCGATGCCAGCGGTCATGCGGCGATCATATCGCGCTGGTTGAAATATCGGCCGCGCAAATTGGACCGGCTTGTGGCATGCGCGGTATTCTTCAATCGTCAGGCGCGGCAAACGGAATCGGCCGATGCGGATGCCGCTGTGATTGAAGCATGCGAATCAGGCTGGTGGTATGCTGCCGCCATCCCGGGCGATAGAAAGGTTGCCATGTTGATGACCGATGTGGATATTGCGCGTCGATTAAGCGTTGTCGGCATGCCCGCTTGGCGCCATCATTTGTCGTTGACACGGCATATCAAGCAGCGCATCGACACGAAGTTTGCGCTGACACAGCCGATGGTTTTTCCAGCCGCGTCGCGCTACTTTACGGATACTTATCCTCCCGGTATCGTTCCCGTAGGGGACGCCATTTCGCGTTTCGATCCGCTATCGTCGCAAGGTATCGTCAAAGCGCTGCGCTCGTCGCTATATGCTTCCTACGCCATTGCCGACCATTATCTGAAAGGCGACACAGCGGGGTTTTCCAAATATTTCGCTTTGATGCGCAATGAGTTTGAAAATTATGCGCTAACCTGGCGGAACTATTACCGGCAAGAGCAACGCTGGCCGGAAGCGCCATTTTGGCAAAGACGGCATCGAACGGAGTCGGCATAAGCCCATGGACAAAGAATACTGGCTGGATCGGTGGCAGCGGCAAGACACCGGTTTTCATCAAACGGCGGTCAATCCTTATTTATGCCAATACTGGCCGCAGTTGCGACTTGATGCAGGCAGCACGGTCTTTGTGCCGTTGTGCGGCAAAAGCGCCGACATGGCGTGGCTCCGGCAACAAAATCATGCGGTGCTGGGTGTTGAATTGAGCGCGACTGCCGTGCGGGCTTTTTTTGCGGAAAATCGATTGCAGGCTCGCTGTAGCGACCACCGTCCGTTTACGCATTGGCAAGCTGACGGCATTCACATTCTGTGCGGCGATTTTTTTGAGTTACGCAAAGAAGATGTAGCGAATGTCGGCGCCGTTTATGACCGCGCCGCGTTGATTGCTTTGCCGCCATCCATGCGCAAAAACTATGTGCGGCATTTGATGAAGATACTGCCGCCCGCTGTGCCGATTTTACTGATAACGTTGGAGTATCCGCCGCATGAAATGGCAGGGCCGCCATTTCCGGTTACTGCCGAGGAAGTAAAAGTGCTTTATCCTGAGGGCGCGGCAATCGAGTTATTACATCGGCAGGATGTATTGACGCAAAATCCGAAGTTCCAGGCACGCGGCTTGAGCCGATTGCGGGAAAATGTTTTTTTGCTGAAATCGCGATGAGTGTGAGAAAAGTCACAGTCATAATCGGGAAATAGGCTTATATTTCTCCTTTGTTTTCATCTTCAAAATACTCAGTAAGTATTACACTGTAGATCATGTAATCGCGATGAATTCGATAACTCGGATGTCGAGGTCAGAATGCAAAAGGCAGCGTACTTACTGACGAAGATGTTTTGCATACGACCGGTTGATTGCGATTGATGATTTATGACGAGGCCCTTTAATCCCTATTGCTTGCAATAGGGATTTTTTTGCCTTTTTCAGATTGGTCTTGCGAAAATATCTTTCAATACGGACAGGTTGTGTCAGTCGTTGATTATCAACGGTTTTATGCCAAGCCGCTGCCCGATTGTGTCTACGTCCATTTTGGCAACGATCTGATTGGGATACGGTCCGACGTGAATTTTATAAAGACCTTTGTTTTTCGAAATGCTGATCGTGTCTTTGAGTGCGGGTAGTTTCTTGTGCGCTTGCGCTAGAAAATTATGCGCATTGTCGGAAGATCCGAACGCGCCGAGTTGCAAGTAAACCGGTTTCGATCCGGTGTTATCGGCAGGTGCGGCAAATACCGTCTTGGGTTTTGAATACGGCGATGCCGCTACAGCGCCAACGTCGGGCAAAATACTTTCCACTTCGACGCGACCGCTTCCATTGGCAACGATCCCCAGTTTGTAGGCTGCAGTATAGGAAAGATCGATCAATCGATCCGATAAAAACGGACCGCGATCGTTAAGCCGCACGACCACCGATTTGCCGGTATCGAGATTGGTGACGCGCGCATAACTCGGCAGCGGCAACGTCGGATGAGCCGCAGTCATCTCGTACATATCGTAAACTTCTCCGGAGGCGGTATTTTTTCCGTGGTAGCGGCGTCCGTACCACGATGCAACGCCCCGTTGCTTATACGGTTTCAATTCCGCCATCGGCTTGAATTGTTTTCCCAGTGCAACATAGGGCCGCATATTTGCGGCTCGTAACGGTTCATGCTTTGGAACCGCATCGGGTACCAAGTGTAAATCGGATGGCGGATTCGCGTCCGGCCCATCGTCCAAGTAATAACCGCCGCCGGTCTTGGCGGACGAATACGCATTTTGGGATGAGACCGAAGCGACAGTATCTTTTTTTCCTGAAATGCTATTGCCTTGGTGTTGCGGAATGCTGCCGCATGCGGTCATTAACGCGGCCAGCAATGCCGCCGCAACTGTCGTTGCAGTTTTGTCCGGGAGTGGGGTAACGATTTTCTGAAACAAGGAGCAAGCCTTTATCATGTTTTCACAAGTGTAGGATGTGTTTGAATACTCATTAAAATACCAAAACCAAGCAACATTGTCACCATCGATGTGCCGCCATAGCTGATCAAAGGCAGCGGCACGCCGACGATCGGAAGGATACCACTAACCATGCCCATGTTAACGAAGATATAAATGCAAAAAGTCAGGGTAATCGAACCGGCGATCAAGCGCGTGAACTGTGTCGGCGCCTGTGCGGTGATCGTTGCGCAACGGCCGATAACCACCAAATACAGCAATAATAACAGAGTATTGCCGATTAAGCCGAATTCTTCGGAAAATACGGCGAAAATAAAATCGGTGCTCTGCTCCGGCAGGAAATCCAATTGCGCTTGCGTGCCGTTCTGCCAGCCTTTGCCGACAAGGCCGCCGGAGCCGATGGCGATGGACGATTGTATCGTATGATAACCGGCACCCAGAGGATCCTGTGTCGGGTCCAATAACGTCATGATGCGCCGTCGCTGATAATCGTGCATCAGCGTCCAAACCACCGGCAGACTGGCTGCAGCCGCCACCGCCAATCCGGCAATAATGCGCCACGACAACCCCGCCAGAAACAGCACAAAAAAGCCGCTGGCTGCGATCATGATGGCGGTTCCCAAATCCGGCTGACGCAAAATCAATACGACCGGCAACATCAACAATATCGTGGCCACTAAATAATCCCGCATGCGCAAGGTAATTTCGTGCTTGTCGAAGTACCAAGCCATCATCAACGGGATCGCGATTTTCATCAATTCGGAAGGTTGAATTCTGGTGACGCCGATATTCAGCCAGCGCCGCGCGCCATTGTTGATTTCACCGAATAATGCGACACCGACGAGCAATGCCAATCCGAACAAATACATCGGCAGCGCCAATCGCCGGATATGCTGTAGCGGGATATTGGCTACCAGCCACATGATCGACAGCGCAATCAGCATATTGATCATCTGATTGCTGACCTTGGCCATGTTCGCCCCGGCGGCGCTGTATAGTGTTATCAATCCGACGCCCATCAATGCAAGCAATCCGATCAGCAAAAAACTATCGATATAGCGCGTCAGAAAATACCAGATTTTTTTTATGTCGATTGTGCGTTGCATGGATGAATTTAGCGAAACGCCAATGATGTAAATCTATCAGAGATGATCGTGCACATGATCTTCGCCGGGTTCGTCAAGCAATGCAACCGTCGTTTCCGGCATTTCGCCCAACAAGTAGTAATCGAATACCTGCCGGGCAATCGGCGCTGCCGTCGAGCCGCCGGTTCCGGTATTTTCAACCAAAATCGCCAAAGCGATTTGTGGATTCTCGGCCGGTGCGTACGCGATAAACATCGCATGATCGCGGTGACGCTCATTGATTGTCTTTTCGTTGTACTTCTCGCCCTGTTTGATCGCAACGACTTGTGAAGTGCCCGTTTTACCGGCAAAGGTATAGGCCGCATTGGCACTTGCTCTGGCAGCGGTGCCGCCGGGTCGGGTGACATCGATCAGTGCATTCTTAACGACTTCAAGATTTTTGGGCTTAAGGTTTACGGTATACAGCAAGTTGGGAGGAATATTCTCAATTTCTCCGGTTTGACTGTTTTGAATTTGCTTAACGAAGCGCGGTTGATAAGCCTTGCCGTTATTTGCAATGATCATCGTGGCAAAAGCGAGCTGCAGCGGCGTGGTCAGATTATAACCTTGTCCGATGGCAACCGAAA
>SXJH01000023.1 GCA_005779435.1 Nitrosomonas sp.
ACCACCGGCTACGAAGAAGCTGCCGCGCAAGGTTTGCTGGCAGGGGTTAATGCCGCGCTAAAAATACAGGAGTGCGATACTTGGCTGCCGCAACGCCACGAGGCGTATCTGGGTGTGCTGGTCGACGATCTGGTGACCTCCGGCGTCACCGAACCGTACCGGATGTTTACCAGCCGCGCCGAATACCGCTTGCAATTGCGCGAAGACAATGCCGATTTGCGGCTGACTGAAACCGGCAGAAAGTTAGGATTAATCGACGATCGGCGCTGGGCAATGTTTTCCGCCAAGCAGGAAGCAATCGTCAAGGAGCAGCAACGGCTCAATTCGATCCGCGTGTTGCCCGGCACATTGCCGGAACAAGACGCCTTGCGCGTGCTCGGCAAAGGCATCGAGCGCGAATACACGCTGATCGACTTGCTGAAGCGCCCCGATGTCACGTATGCGACGCTGATGACTTTGCCCGGCGCGGGCGAGCCGGTTGCAAGTGCGCAAGTTGCCGAGCAAGTCGAAATCCAAGCCAAATATCACGGCTATATTCAGCGTCAGCAGGAAGAAGTATCGCGTCAGGCGCAATACGAAAATACGGTGCTGCCCAAAGACATCGATTATGGCGCGGTGAAAGGATTGTCGACCGAAGTGCAGCAGAAACTGAATCAACACAAGCCGGAAACCGTCGGGCAAGCCACGCGCATTTCCGGCGTGACACCGGCGGCGATTTCGTTGTTGCTGGTGCATTTGAAGCGCGGTTTTGCGGGCAATGATAAAAAACAAAGCGCATGAGTTTGTTGCCGCTGATTGAGCAAAGCTTGCAAGCATTGGATGGCGATGTTGCGGCACAAGACGGACAGCTTGCCGGAAAAATCGAGCAATATTTATTGCTGATCGAAAAATGGAACAAAATTCATAACTTGACTGCGATCCGCAATCCGCAAGAGATGCTAGTCCAGCATATCGCGGATAGCTTGGCGGTGTTGCCGCATATTGCAGGCCCGCGTATCGTGGATGTCGGTACCGGAGCCGGATTGCCTGGCATCCCGATTGCGCTGGCAAGGCCGGATTGGCGGATAATTTTAGTGGAAAGCAACCGGAAGAAAGCCGCATTTTTGCAGCAAGCGAAAATCGAATTGGGATTGCAGAACGTTGAAATCGTGGCGCAACGCATTGAAAATATGCAGGCCGACGATGAGGTGAATACCGTTATCTCGCGCGCATTTTCCGAGCTGGGAACATTTGTCGCGTTGACCCGGCACTGGGCCGGTGAGCGGAATCCCGGCTGCCGCTGGGTTGCGATGAAAGCGAATTGCCCGGAACAGGAACGTCAGCAAGTGCAAGCGCCGTTTTTTATCGAACGGATCGTGACGCTTACCGTGCCCGGACTCGATGCGGCCCGGCAATTGATCGTTATCGGGCACCAAGCAGGATAGACATTCAATACAGGAGCAATGCCGTGACTAAAATACTCGCGATCACCAATCAAAAAGGCGGCGTCGGCAAAACCACCACCAGCGTGAATCTGGCGGCCAGTTTGGCGGCTTCCGGCAAGCGCGTGCTGCTGGCCGATCTCGATCCGCAAGGCAACGCCACGATGGGCAGCGGCACCAATAAGCAAACGGTGAAAGTCACGATTTATCATGTGCTGCTCGGCGACGCGGGCATAGAAGAAGCGCGTGTCAGCAATCCGCAAGGCAAGTACGATCTGATTCCCGCCAACCGCGACCTGGCCGGTGCGGAAGTGGAGATGGTGAATTTTCCGCAACGCGAAGCGCGATTGAAGCTTGCACTGGAATCGATTCAAGACGACTACGATTATGTTTTGATCGATTGCCCGCCTGCATTGAATTTGCTTACGTTAAACGGCCTGTGCGCAGCGCATGCGGTGATGATACCGATGCAATGCGAGTATTACGCATTGGAAGGTTTGAGCGATTTGGTCAACACCATCAAGCGCGTGCGCAGCAATTTCAATCCGACATTGCGCATCGAAGGCTTGCTGCGCACCATGTTCGATCCGCGCAATATTCTGGCGCAACAAGTTTCCGATCAACTGCAACAGCATTTCGGCGATAAGGTCTACCGCACCGTGATTCCGCGCACTGTGCGTTTGGCCGAAGCGCCCGGTTTCGGTTTGCCCGTTTTGTATCACGACGGGCAATCCAAAGGTGCGCAAGCCTATTTGGATTTGGCCAAGGAAATTTTGAGCGCGTAACCGCGATAGAAAGGAATCGGCGACATGATAAAGCAAAAAGGATTGGGAAGAGGCTTGGATGCCTTGTTATCGGGCAACGAAGCAGCCGACAACGCGGCGGAATCGCTGCAAAATTTGGAAATTGCAAAACTGCAACCCGGTAAATACCAGCCCAGAACCAATATGGATCAAGTGGCATTGACGGAATTGGCCGAATCGATCAAAGCGCAAGGCATCATGCAGCCGATTCTGGTGCGTCCGGTCGATGGCGGCCGTTTCGAAATCATCGCCGGTGAGCGTCGCTGGCGCGCCGCGCAATTGGCGGAATTGACCGAAGTGCCGGTATTGATCCGCAACGTTGCCGACGAAGCGGCGCTGGCGATGTCGCTGATCGAGAACATACAGCGCGAGAATTTGAATCCGCTGGAGCAAGCGCTGGGCATACAGCGTTTGATCAACGAATTCGGCATGACGCACCAAACCGCAGGAGAAGCGCTCGGCAATTCGCGCAGCACCATTTCCAATTTACTGCGCTTGCTGAATTTATCCGCACCGGTGCAGGAAATGATGATGCAAGGCAAGATCGACATGGGGCATGGCCGGGCGTTACTGCCGTTGAATGCCGCACAACAAATCAGAATCGCCAATGTAATCGCGCAAAAGCAATTATCGGTGCGCGAAACGGAAAAATTGGTCAACCAATTGGAGCACCCGGCTGTCAAAAAAGTAAAAAAGGCCGACCGCGATTTGCTGCGATTGCAAGAAGATGTTTCCGGGCGCCTGGGCGCACAGGTGGCGATCAAGCCGAAGAAAAACGGCCAGGGCAATATCGTGATCCACTATACTAGCCTGGATCAATTGGACGATATTCTGAGCAAATTCTAAAAAGACAAAATAAGGAAAAGTATGGACGCACGATTATTGGATATTCTGGTTTGCCCGTTGTGCAAAGGGCCGTTGATTTACAAAAAAGACGACAAGGAATTGATCTGCAAGCCGGATCGGCTGGCGTTTGCGATCAAGGACGGCATCCCGATCATGATGGCCGACGAAGCGCGCAGGATTCCCGATGAAATCGAGATTCAATAAGCAATGAATACGGGCATCCGGTTGGAACCTCGTCTGGCGGCTATCCTTGGCGCACTGGTAGCGGACTCCGCATCGCTCGGATTGCACTGGCTGTACGATCCCGAACGCATCGCACAGATCGAGCAAAGCAAAGGCTTGGTGTTTCTGCAACCCGACGCGCAGGATTATGCCGGTGTCAGCGGTTACTTTGCGCATGGCCGGAAACAATCGGGCGATTCATCGGGTTATGGCGAATTGTGTCAACTGATGTTGCGGCATTTCGCGCAGCATGGCCAGTTCGATCGCATCGCTTATCAAACCGAATACCGCAACTATTTCGGCCCTGGCGGCGGTTATCGCGGCTATGTCGATTCGCCGACCCGGCAGACCCTGCAAACGTTGCTGCCGCTGAAACCGGAAGAATTTCCGGAATACTCCGGTGCCGACGACGATCAATTTGCCGCATTGGCTACAGTGCCGGTCGTCGTCGCCACTCACACCGGATCGCAAGACGCGCTCAAAAGCAAAATCGAACAAATCGTCCGCTTGACCAATCATAACGACACCGCGGTCGCCGCAGCGCAGTATGCAGGCTTGGTTTTGCACGACGTTTTAAACGGAAATCCGATTGCCGGAGCATTGACTCACTCGCTGCCCTATGCGGGTGAAAAACTGCAACCGCTGGTAAAAGAAGCGCTGCAAACGAGCACTCTCGGCTGCACGGCTATCGGCAAACGTTTCGGCACTGCATGCCACGTGATGGAAGGCATGCCTGTCATCGCGCATATCGCCCGTCATGTACCCGGCTACCGTGCCGCCATTGAAGAAAACATCCGTATCGGCGGCGATAGCTGCGGCCGCTCGATCATGCTCGGCGCCATTATGGCTGCGCACACGTCCCAGCAAAGCGATTTGACGTCGATTCCGCTGGAATGGCTGGCGCGGCTGCGGAATTTACCCGAGGTTGCGCAAACGGTTGCGAAACTCCGTTGAAATAATCCAGACAGCATGAAACCATTCACCGATCAAGCATTGGAAGCGCTTCTCAACGATATTGAGTCCGATCTGGTTGAGCGAAAACAATCTTTCAAAGGGGAGACACGCGAAAAATCACGGCAGGCCGTGTGTGCTTTTGCTAACGATTTGCCGAATCACAACAAACCCGGTGTTCTATTTGTCGGCGCCAAAGATGATGGTATGCCTTCGAATGAGCCTATTACCGACGAGTTGCTCCGCAATTTGTCCGACATGAAAACCGACGGCAATATCCTGCCATTGCCCGTATTTTCGGTTGAAAAGCGAATGCTTAAAGGTGCTGAGATGGCAGTAGTGACCGTCATGCCATCCGATATGCCGCCGGTAAAGTACGATGGCCGTATCTGGGTTCGAACCGGGCCGCGACGCTCCATAGCCAATGCACAAGAAGAGCGTATCCTGATTGAGAAAAGAAGATACAAGAATCTTCCATTCGATATTTATCCCGTTCCTTCCGCAAAACTGACGGATCTGTCGAAAAGCATTTTTGAAAACGAATACTTGCCGACGTCGTTTGCATCCGATGTATTGCAAGCGAATAACCGGACTTATCAAGAGCGTTTAGCTTCTTGTAAGATGATCGTTTCACCGGACGATACAACGCCCACCGTACTCGGCTTGTTGGCCATTGGGAAAAGTCCGCAGGATTTTCTGCCGGGTGCGGTCATTCAATTTTTGCGTATCGATGGCACTGAACTGACCGACCCTGTAATCGATGAGGAAAATATCGGCGGTGCACTGGTTGAAATGCTGCGCCGCGCGGAGGAAAAGCTAAAAGCGCATAATCGTGCAGCAGTGGATATCACTTCCGCACCGACACACCGGATTACACTGACTTATCCGCCTGCAGCGCTGCAGCAAATTCTGTATAACGCCGTGCTGCATCGAACTTATGAAAGTACCAATGCGCCCATCCGGATCTACTGGTTTAATAATCGTATCGAAATGAACAGTCCGGGCGGCCCTTACGGCAATGTCACGAACGAAAATTTCGGCAAACCCGGCATCACCGATTATCGCAACCCGGATCTCTGCGATGTGCTGAAAACTTTTGGTTTTGTTCAGGCTTTTGGCAGAGGTATTGCCACCGCTAGAAAAGAAATGGAGAAAAACGGCAATCCGCCGCTCGAGTTTGAAACTTCGCAAAGCGCGGTTGTATGTACATTGAGGATCAAACCATGACGCCGCCGGTGCTGACATTTTTTAACAACAAAGGCGGTGTCGGGAAAACTTCGCTCATTTACCACCTGGCCTGGATGTTTGCCAGCCTTCGCAAACGCGTGGTGATTTTCGATATTGATCCGCAAGCCAACCTGACAGCGGCTTTTCTGCCGGAAGAAAAAATCGAAGAGATTTGGGATGTTCAAGCAAAAGGATCAACCATTTATCAATGCGTGAAACCGCTGACCGGTGTTGGAGATATTGCAGAACCGGTAATGCAAAATATCGCAGCCGATCTCTATTTGCTTCCTGGAGATGTTGGTTTGTCAGGGTATGAAGATGCGTTATCGAATGAATGGCCTCAAAGCATGGGTGATAATAATTTGTATCGTCCGATACGAATTTTGAGCTCATTCTGGCAGGTTATGCAAATGGCTGCATCCAAAGTACAAGCAGACATTATTCTTGTCGATATCGGTCCCAATCTTGGAGCCATCAACCGTTCGGTATTGATAGCCACGGATTTTGTCGTGATTCCTTTGGGAGCCGATTTGTTTTCTTTGCAGGGCTTGAGAAACTTGGGGCCAACGCTGAAAAGTTGGAAGAGCGCATGGCAAAAAAGAATGCTTAACTGGAGCGAATCCAGCGAACAAAAGAATCACCCGGAATTTCGATTGCCGCAAGGAAAAATGCAACCCATCGGCTATCTATGTCAACAATATGGCGTTCGTTTAGAACGACCTGTCAAAGCTTACGACAAATGGGTTAATCGGATCCCGAATGCATATCGTGAATTGATATTGGACAAGAAGGATAATGCAACAGTAAAGCCAGAAAACGATCCCTATTGTCTGGCCACCATTAAGCATTACCGCAGCTTAATTCCTCTCGCACAAGAACATCATAAACCCATTTTCAATCTGACCGCCGCTGATGGCGCAATCGGCAGCCATGCACAAGCTGCTCAAGAGGCGAAAAAGGATTTTAGAGCGCTAGCAGAAAAAATTGCGGGTCAAATTGGAATGGCCCTATGAGAATCGGCAAAAAAGCAATCCAGCGGCGGCATTAACCCCGGCAACCAATTGCTTTTTCGCAACAGCATCGTTAAACTTTTGTCCGTTACTCGCTTCCTCAATTTCAACCAAGCAACGGCACGGCAAAGGAGCGGTAGCATCATGGGAAACTAGGGTTCCGGCCAATCGGTGTATGCGGTGAAGGCGTCTGGTCCGAGAGTTTCCGGTCTCGTTTATGCGAGGCTCCACGGAGGGATAAAAGCCCGGGAGATCAGGTCATGTGCGCAGGTACATGGATCTTCGGTAATATCCCGAATCAAGGAGACTCGTTATGTCTGAAGTATCGAAATCAATCGATGAGCTGAAAACGACGGGTGCGCGTACCGTGCGCCCCAGCATGAACATTTGGCACAGCTTTACGCTGGGGTTTGCGGTGGTGTCGCCGATTGTCGGGTTGTACGCCATTATCGGCGTGCAAACGACGGTGACCGGCGGCGGCTGGTTTGCGGCGCTGGCGATTTGTTTGTCGATGCAATTGCTGGTTGCGACCGTCTACGCCGAACTTGCGTCGCAATTTCCGATAGCGGGCGGCGCCTACAAATGGGCGCGGCAGCTTTACGGCACCACCGCCGGGCATTACGCCGGTGTCATTTATGTCAGCTCCACCATTGCGATGCTGACCACCACGGCATACGCCGGGGGTATCTGGTTTGCCGGTTTTTTTGGGTCGATGGCCGATAGCGGCAGCGAAAAAGTGTTGTGGGCGGCGGTTTTTCTGACGCTGTGCACGCTGCTGAATCTCGCGCCGGTACAAGTGTTCAAACGCATCATCAAGCTCGGTGTGTATGCCGAAGTGGCCGGATCGCTGGGCATTGCGGTGTTATTGTTTCTGTTTTTCCGCCAGCATGATTTTCCGGAACTGTTCCGGCATCTCGGCACCGGCACTGCGCCGAGCCAAGCGGCTGCGTTTCTTGCAGCGCTTGCGATTGCCGGTTGGGCGTTCATCGGCTTTGATGCGTGTTCCACCACGGCGGAAGAAACGCATCAACCGCAACATGCGGTGCCGCGCGCGATCTTTTTTTCGCTGTGCGCCGTCGGCACCGTGGTGATGTTCAATTCGGCATCGCTGATATTGGCATTCGATCGCGAAACGTTGATTCACAGCAGCGTGACCGCCGATCCGATCACGCCGTTGATCGCCAGTCATTTCGGAACGTGGATCGAGAAACCGTTTTTGGCGATTGTTGGAACGGCTTTTCTGGCTTGCGGCGCATCCGTA
>SXJH01000148.1 GCA_005779435.1 Nitrosomonas sp.
CGTGTCGCCATCGCACGCACCATCCTGAAAAATCCCGCCATGCTGATTTTCGACGAAGCCACATCGGCATTGGATTCACAATCGGAGAAAAGCATACAAACGGAACTGAAACGCATCGCCGCCAACCGCACCACGCTGACCATCGCGCATCGCCTATCCACCATCGCCGACGCCGATCAGATTTTGGTGATGGATCATGGCCGCATCGTCGAACGCGGCACGCATGCGCAATTATTGGAAGCAAACGGTGCGTATGCACGCATGTGGAAAATACAGCAGCAAGAAGAAACGGATCGCGCTCCTTGACTGCCGCGATGTATTGGAAACCTATCCAACGATCCGGCTTATCGCATCCAACATGCTTCGATGCTCACGGTAATCGACCGCAATCGGAAATACCTTGCCTTTGTACTCAAGCCGTAACGAAGGGTAGGAATAGACATCCATTTGCCGCGCCGATTGAATGTGTTGCTGCAACTGCAATTGCGTTTCCACACTGACGAGATCCCGGCTGAAAACCGTTTCATCCAGGCCGATTGTTTGCGCGCATGCTTGCAGGGTTTCCGGCAACGACGGATTTTTTGCCTGCCGGTAATACGCCGCCTGAATCGCCTTGATCATTTCCTCTTCCGCACTAGCACGTTGCTTCTTGGCCGCCAAAACAGCCCGGCAAGCTGGATACGTCGAGCGGATGGGCGTGTTGCGCGACCAGAATTCCCAATTGAAATGAACGCCGGGCACGCTTTGCTCAATGCGCCGCCACGCCTGCTGCACCATTTGTTGCGTTTCAAGCGGCATCGGCTGCATCGTATCCGGCGCCAGTCCGCCAACGAGATAAACAACCTCGATATTGCCCGGCAGATCCCGCTGCAACGCCGCCCAGCTTTGACCGAACGCATAACACCAACTGCACATCGGATCGTGGATATAAAAAATACGCATAAAATTCTAAGGAAACGCTGATTAATTCATCGCGTTAACTGGCATTACCGATATGGCGGCAGCCAATCGTTACCTGAAAGAAGTCTACATGCCCGCTTTCAATGCCGAATTTATGCAACCAGCCGCAGCACAAGCGAATCACTTCGTTGCACGGTGCCCACTTCCTCGCCTATCTTGTCGATAGGTCTCGATTGCTGCGTTCCGCACGCCTCGTGCTTCATCTCGCTCGCCGAATGAACAGCGTTCCCTTAATAATCAAAAAGACACAAGCAATGCCAGTTAAAATAATCCGTCAATTCAGTGGATCAGCTCTCAACAGTTGCAAAGTATTACTCAAAGGCTGGTAAAGCAATTCAACCGTGTAAGCTGCCCCCGTATCGAGTACAAGCTGCGGTATCCTGACTATGTTGTTGGCAGGATTGAAGGTTGGCAAATATGAATTCGAAACTAAAGGAGTATCAAGCAACTCATAAGACTGGATACCAAAAGTCATTGGATCATTGTTGCTAACGGCATTCAACTGCTTGAAATTAAGAGAATATAGCTGATTATTAATGCGTATTTGCGGAACATTGGCAACTCTTCCGGTTGAGTCAAATGTAGAATTCATCGGCTGAATTACCGCAAACGGATCAGCGCCGGTGCGCGTGATTCTGAAAGAATATTGATCATCGGAGTAGTATGCGGTCAAGTATTCCTGAATAATTGTCACACGATTATCCCCTGCTAGGACTTTTATCTCTTCCTCTCGAATTACATCTCCAGAGCCGCATGGCCCACCCGAATCTTTCCTGACTAACGGGGAAGTAATTGCAACATAAAATGTCTTGCCCCCCGCACCTACACCGATATCCAGTGTACGCCGATCACCGAAGCAAGGATCAATGACACCAACCAAGCTGTTATCAAATATCCCTTTATTTAGCAACAGATACATATGATCGGCATTGTCCGTTTCCAGTATTTCTCCAGTTTCTCGTACATAACGGCGAAGTTGATAAGTTTTAGATTCAATGTGTTGCTTATTAAATTTTTCGGCATCGAACACATACATTACCCAGTTCTTTTCGTCGAAACATTGGGATCCTTCAGGACACAGCTCCAGACTGACAATCTCATTACCCAAGCTGTTGAACTCAAACCAATCTCTATCGGATGACGTGATTAATTGCCCACGCATATATTGACCGAGGTCCGATGAGCTGCCAGCGTGCAGCGGAGAAGCGGATGTTGTTGTATTATTAAATTCAATTTCAACATTATCATAGGATACCGATGGATTTCCGAGAACATAGATTGTTAACGTAGCACTGACAGTAAATTCATTTGAATCGGTAAATTGATAGCGAAAGGTTTCGGTAGCCAGCTCATTAAGACCCAATGCTTGTACTTGCGGCAGATCATTCTTGATATAGTAACGAAATTGTCCATCAGCGGAGATATCCAGATAACCATAATTACCGACAGGACTATCAAGCAGCTTCAGGGAAGGATTCGTGGGATCTGCCCCACCGTAAAGATCGCCTCTAACTTCAGGTTTTTCATTTTTAATCACCGTCGCAACAAGTTCAAGTGTATCTTTTTTCGTATCAGTTGATCCGCCACCCGATGTCCCACCCGATCCCGGAGAACCGGTATCAATTGTTGCGGCAGTTGCAGCACCAGTGAAAGCTAATACAGCAAGTACAATAATTATATAAATGGATATATCTATTAGTTTATTCATAGTCGGTTGTACTCATGTTGAGAAGATCGGATATGCAAAATCCAAAGTGATAGATTGTTCGTTTATTTATTCCGGCTAATTTATGCAGCAAATCAGATTCACTTTCTTTGTAATTTAACTTCTTTTTGGTTCTGTAGCAATTAATTATGTAGAGAACGAATAAACTGTCCGGGGTTGTAGCACAAGATCTGTCCGGTTTTATATGGGATCCGAGGAGGATTTCAGATGAAACGGACAGAGTGGCTACAGGAGACCCGGAAGATTAGATTTGAGGAAGCGTATGGAGGTTATAGAAAAGGGATGTTGTTCTCATAGGCACCAATTCTATCATATCTAAGTGTTAGTATGGGACTTTACACTAGAGAAGCGTTGCATTATTCGAACCAGCCGAAATTGAGGAAAATCGACGAACTGGATACCGGTTCTCGTCGGTGCTACGAATAACTCGGCAGCTTCCCAAAAAGCCGGTTCCTTTTTCTCCCTGATCGGCAAAAAATTAACGGCGCTTTCGTCCTAGCAATGAACCGAACAAACCGCGCGAGATTTCGCGTGCAATCGACGAACCCAGCGAACGGGCTGCGCTTTTTGCCAATGCTTCGAGCATATTCTCCCGTTGTTTGCTACGGTTGCCGGATAAATCCGGTTTCTTTGCGTCGGCTTGCGATTGTAACAACTCAAAAGCACTTTCCCGGTCGATTCCCCTCTCGTATACACCGGCGACGACGGAGTTTTGCAGCAATTGATTTCGCTCTTCCGGCGTAACCGGTCCAATCCGGCTAAGCGGTGGAAGTATGAATGCCCGTTCGGTCATACCGGGCGATCCGTCGGCATTCAGAAAAGAAATCAGCGCTTCGCCGACGGAAAGCTCCGTAATGACTTGTTTTATATCCAAACCAGGATTGGGGCGCATGGTTGCGGCAATCGCATCGACCGCTTTCCGGTCGCGCGGCGTGAATGCGCGCAGTGCATGTTGAATCCGGTTTCCCAGTTGCGACAATATCTTATCCGGAATATCGTTCGGATTTTGCGTGACAAAATAAACACCGACGCCTTTGGAGCGGATCAAACGCACCATTTGCTCTATCTTTTCCAGCAATGCGGGCGACGCCATGCCGAATA
>SXJH01000149.1 GCA_005779435.1 Nitrosomonas sp.
ATCGCGCGCTCAACCATTGGCGCAGTAATCCAGCAGTGCGTCACCGCGCGGAAGCCGCGCGAGGTTGGCGAGTACAGAAAGTCGACCAGCACGCCCTGCTCGCGCAAGCGCGCCATAATCTGCGCGTCAGTCTGCACCACTTGTGCATCCAGATCAAAGTACACCATATTAGTGGCCACCGCGCGGGGATCCAGCTTCACGCCCGCAACGCGTGCCAAGCCTTGCGACAGTTGCTGCGCATGCGCATGATCATCTGCCATCCGCTCCACGGAAGAGGAAAAGGGCCAGCAGATCAGCAACGTCGCCGCCTTCCGCGCCAACCGCAACGGCTTCGGACCGGACAGCCTCAAGAATCTGCAGAAGACCGCCAAGGCGCGCCACAATCTGCGCATCAGTCTGCGCCACTTGTGCCTCCAGATCAATGTAAAAAAGGATATGCTGGCATTGCAGCGCCTGAAAGATGCTGCGGAGAAAACCAAAATCGAATTATCGTCCAGTCAACAAACGGAAGTTAATTTGCCGTATATCACCGCCGATGCATCGGGGCCGAAGCATTTGGCCGTGAAAATAACGCGTGCGAAGCTTGAAAGCCTGGTGGAAGATTTGATCGAGCGCACCGCCGGTCCTTGCCGTACGGCGTTGAAAGACGCAGGTTTGACGGCGTCCGATATCGATGACGTGATTCTGGTCGGCGGTCAAAGCCGTATGCCGAAAGTCCAGGAGAAGGTGAAGGAAATATTCGGTAAAGAACCGCGTAAGGATGTGAATCCAGATGAGGCGGTCGCGGTCGGCGCAGCGATCCAAGGCGGCGTTCTGCAAGGCGATGTTAAGGACGTGTTATTGCTGGATGTAACGCCGCTGTCGTTAGGTATCGAAACATTGGGCGGCGTGATGACTAAATTAATTCAGAAAAACACTACGATACCGACGAAAGCGCAGCAGGTGTTTTCGACCGCTGAAGATAGCCAAACAGCCGTTACGATCCACGTATTGCAAGGCGAGCGTGAAATGGCATCCGGCAATAAAAGCCTGGGGCAATTCAATTTGAGCGATATTCCGCCTGCACCGCGCGGCATGCCGCAAATTGAAGTGGCGTTTGATATCGATGCTAACGGCATTTTGCATGTATCGGCCAAGGATAAGGCAACCGGTAAAGAAAGCAAGATCAAAATCCAAGCAAGCTCCGGTTTGTCGGAAGACGAAATCGAACGCATGGTAAAAGATGCGGAAGCGCATGCGGAAGAAGATCACAAAGCAATGGAATTGGTATCCAGCCGCAATCAATGCGATGCGATGATTCATTCGGTTAAGAAATCGTTGAAAGAGCATGGCGAACAATTAAGCGGCGACGATAAGGCCAAAATCGAGTCGGCATTGAAAGATGCCGAAGAGGCGCTGAAGTCCGATAATAAAGATACCATCGATGCAAAAACGCAAGCATTGACCGAAGCTGCGCATAAACTAGCCGAGAAAATGTATCAGCAAGGCGGCGATCAACAGAATCAACAACACGCTCAGCCCGATTCCGGGGCTTCGTCGCATCAAGGCGAGAAACCGGTGGAAGGCGAAGTGGTCGATGCGGAGTTTGAGGACGTTAAGAACAAGAAGTAATTCTGTCTCGTTCAAAGCGCAGAGCCGTGCGAAGAAACGATGTTTCTTCCGCCCGCTCTGCGTTTTGGCGTTTAGTAAAACCGGAATTTTTGAAAATTAATCGATGCAAAATTATTATGCTGGCAGGAAGTTAATATGAGTAAACGCGATTACTATCAAGTGCTCGGCGTTAGCCGCGATGCCGATGAAGCCGCAATCAAAAAAGCTTATCGCAGGCTGGCGATGAAACATCATCCCGATCGCAATTCAGGCGATGCGAAATCGGAAGAAATGTTTAAAGAAGCGAAAGAGGCTTACGAAGTATTGAGCGACTCGAACAAGCGTGCAGCCTACGATCAATTCGGCCATGCCGGTGTGGATCCCAGTGCGGGCGGCAGGGGAGGCGGCGGGGCGCAAGGATTCAGCGACGCATTCAGCGATATTTTCGGCGATATTTTCGGTGGGCGGGGCGGACGTTCCAATGTTCATCGCGGATCCGATTTGCGCTATAACCTGGAAATTTCATTGGAACAGGCTGCGCATGGCACTGAAACTAAAATTCGCATTCCAACCATGGAAAAGTGCGAGCCGTGCCAAGGCAGCGGATCCAAGCCGGGAAGTTCGCCGAAAACATGCCCGACTTGCAATGGCCATGGTCAAGTCAGAATGCAGCAGGGTTTTTTCTCGATTCAGCAAACGTGCCCTAAATGCCAGGGCAATGGCAAGATAATTACCAGTCCTTGCGCATCGTGCCATGGCGCAGGGCGCGTCAAGCAGCATAAGATGCTCAATGTCAAGATTCCCGAGGGGGTCGACGATGGCGATCGCATTCGCATTTCAGGGGAAGGCGAATCGGGTGTGAATGGCGGACCGCCGGGAGATTTGTACGTTGTTATCCATTTGGCGGCGCATTCGGTTTTTCGGCGCGATGGCGATAATTTACATTGCGAAATCCCGATCAGTTTCACCACCGCTGCATTAGGCGGAGAAATCGAAGTCCCTACCCTTGAAGGACATGCCAAAATTAAAGTACCGGCGGAAACACAAACAGGAAAAATTTTTCGTTTGCGCAGTAAAGGCATTAAAGGAGTGCGCAGTCATGAGAAAGGGGATTTGTTATGTCATGTCGTGATTGAAACGCCGGTTAAGCTCACTGCTCGACAAAAAGAATTGCTTGAAGAATTGGAGGTCATCAGTTCAAAAGATGGTCCGCGCCATAGCCCGCGCGCTAAATCGTGGATGGATAAAGCTCGCGATTTCTTCTCGGAATAAAATAAGCTTTGATTTTTTGAAATAAATGACTTGTTCTGTGATGATTTTTCTGATAAAAGTGTGCGATTTTAGTTTGCTACTGGAATAAAGAGAGGAGCCTTAAGATGCCAAATGAGCTGCAAAGTAAGTCAGTGACTCCCTATGAACCCAAAGCGGGCGAGGAGTATATGAGTCCCGCTCAGTTATTGCATTTTCGCAAGATATTGGAAAATATGAAAGTTGAACTGGGTCAGGACATTGATCGCGCTGTCCATACGATGCAAGATGAGGCGACTGTTTTTGCCGATCCGAACGATCGCGCCAGCCAGGAATCGGACATGACGCTCGAATTGCGTAACCGTGACCGGGAACGCAAGCTAATTAAAAAAATTGACGAGATTATTGCCAAAATCGAAGCAGGGGAATACGGTTACTGCGACAGTTGCGGCATTGAAATTGGATTGAAACGGCTGGAAGCGCGGCCTACCGCAACTTTGTGTATCGATTGTAAAACCTTGGATGAAATGCGCGAAAGACAAGTTGCCAAGTAGGGATTGTGCTTCCCGAGGGATGTTGCATAAAAAAACCTGTGATCTTCACAGGTTTTTTTATGCCTTCACAAACTCAAGGGGACGCTGATTCATTCGGTGAACGATGAAGCAAGAGAGGCGTACGGAACGAGCAACGAGGCATATCGACAAGACAGGCGAGGGGGCGACGAGTACCCGCAACGAAGTGATTCGCTCGTGCAGCCAATATAAATCAGCGTTTCCTTAATTTGTTATGATTCTTCTTGTGATGGCGTATCGACACCCGTTTCGTCAGCAGCGAGCAACGCTTTCATACTTAATCGCAACCTTCCCTTGTCATCCGCCTCCAGTACCTTGACTCGCACTTGCTGCCCTTCGCTTAAGTGATCGGAAACGTTGTTAACACGTTCGTTGGCGATTTGCGAAATATGCAATAAGCCGTCTTTGCCAGGGAGTACGCTGACAATCGCGCCGAAATCGAGTAACTTGAGCACTATGCCGTCGTAGGTCTTGCCGACCTCGACTTCGGCGGTAATGTCTTCGATGCGTTTCTTGGCAAGCTCGCCGCCTTCCGCACTGACGCATGCAATCGTGACTTGCCCGTCATCGGTAATATCGATCGTAGTACCTGTTTCTTCGGTCAGTGCGCGAATAACAGCGCCGCCTTTGCCGATAACATCGCGGATCTTTTCCGGATTGATTTTGAGCTTGATAATACGCGGTGCGTGCACGGAAATATCTTCCCGTGTGGAAGGCATGGCTTGCTTCATAATTTGAAGTATGTGCATGCGGCCTTCGTGGGCTTGAATCAATGCGGCGTGCATGATTTCCTTGGTGATACCTTGGATCTTGATGTCCATTTGCAATGCAGTGATTCCTTTTTCAGTGCCGGCCACTTTGAAATCCATGTCGCCTAAATGATCTTCATCGCCAAGAATGTCGGTCAATACCGCAAAGCGGTTGCCTTCCTTGATCAATCCCATTGCTATACCGGCAACGTGACTTTTTAATGGAACGCCTGCATCCATCAATGCCAGGCAGCCGCCGCAAACGGAAGCCATAGAACTGGAACCATTCGATTCGGTAATTTCCGAAACGACGCGCAGCGAGTAGCCGAATTCTTCCGGTGTCGGCAATACGGCGATCAGAGCGCGCTTGGCAAGACGCCCGTGACCGATTTCTCGTCGTTTTGGAGTGCCGACGCGGCCTATCTCGCCGGTGGCGTAGGGCGGCATGTTGTAGTGCAACATGAATCGCTCGTTGTAGTCACCTTGCAACGAATCGATTTTTTGTTCGTCGCGCGTTGTTCCTAATGTCGCTACGGCGAGCGCCTGGGTTTCGCCGCGTGTAAATAATGCCGAGCCATGGGTACGAGGGAGCACGCCGCTACGGACGGTAATGGGTCTTACGGTGCGAGTGCCTCGTCCATCAATACGCGGTTCGCCATCGAGAATTTGGTTGCGGACAATTTTGGCTTCTAAAGAAAAAAAGGCTTCCAGGAATTTTTGTAATTCAGGACCTTCTTCAGTGCCAGCGCCCAATTCTGTGGAAACGCGATCTCTGATGGTCTCCAATGTTTCGGAGCGCGTTTGTTTTTGCTTTATCTGGTAGGCTTGCCGCAAGTCGGCTTCCGCCATGGCAGCGATTTTTTCCTCAAATGCGACATCTTTCCCGGGTGCTGTCCAGTCCCAGGCGGTAACGCCCGCTTCATCGGCGAATTCGTTAATCGCGTTGATGACAACTTGCATTTGTTCATGGCCATAAACGACCGCGCCTAGCATGATTTCTTCGGACAGTTCCATCGCCTCCGATTCAACCATCAGAACGGCTTGTTGCGTTCCGGCAACGACCAAGTTAAGTTGCGTATCTTTTAATTCGGAGGTTGTTGGATTTAAAACATATTCGTTATTGATGTAACCTACGCGAGCCGCGCCCAACGGACCATCGAACGGAATGCCGGAAAGTATCAATGCCGCCGATGTGCCGATAATCGACGGAATATCGGGATCGACTTCGTTATCCGCTGACAATACGGTGGCAACGATTTGTACTTCGTTATAAAAACCTTCGGGGAAAAGCGGGCGGATCGGGCGGTCGATTAAGCGCGAGGTCAGTGTTTCTTTCTCGGATGGACGGCCTTCGCGCTTGAAGAAACTGCCCGGTATCCTGCCGGCAGCGTACGATCTTTCTTGATAATCAACGGTAAGCGGAAAGAAGTCTTGTCCGGGTTTGATGCTTTTTGCGCCCACTACGGTGACAAGTACTACAGTATCGTCCATTGTAACCATTACGGCACCATGCGACTGTCTTGCGATTTCGCCGGTTTCCAGCGTGAGTTGATGGCGTCCGTAGGTAATGCTTTTTTTAATTGGTTTCAATTAACAATCCTTTTTTTGTTAAATACTTCCAGATCCTAATCTGCATAAAGAACGAGTCCGTTGTTTTGCAATTTTGTTTTGATCAACGGCCATCCTTTGGGTTATTGCAGAATAACTGCGAATTGAC
>SXJH01000150.1 GCA_005779435.1 Nitrosomonas sp.
AACGGCCTGCTGCGCGCAAATGAAGCCAGGCAAGTCATGGATACTTTCGCCAAGAACCTCGCTGTGAAAGTCATCCATATCGATGCCAGTCTCGATTTTTATCGCAACCTGCAAGGCGTAACCGACCCGGAAACCAAGCGCCGCATCATCGGACGCGAATTTGTCGAAGTATTTCAACGCGAATCGACCAAGATTGCCGATGCCAAGTGGCTGGCGCAAGGCACCATTTATCCCGATGTCATCGAATCGGCCAGCGCAAAAACCAAAAAAGCGCATACCATCAAATCGCATCACAATGTCGGCGGATTGCCCGAAACGCTGCATTTGAAACTGCTCGAACCGCTACGCGAATTATTTAAAGACGAAGTGCGCGAATTAGGCTTAGCACTGGGCTTGCCGCGCGATATGGTTTTCCGCCATCCGTTTCCCGGCCCGGGTCTGGGGGTACGCATTTTGGGCGAGGTCAAATACGAATACGCCGAATTATTGCGCCAGGCGGATCGCATATTCATCGAAGAATTGCATCATTCCGGCTGGTATGAAAAAACGGCGCAAGCATTCGCAGTATTCTTGCCGGTCAAATCCGTCGGCGTAATGGGCGACGGCCGCACTTATGAATATGTCATCGCACTTCGTGCCGTGCAAACCCAGGATTTCATGACCGCCAACTGGGCGGAATTACCCTATGCATTATTAAGCAAAGTATCCAATCGAATCATCAACGAAGTTCGCGGCATCAACCGAGTCGTCTATGACATTTCCGGGAAACCGCCCGCGACGATCGAATGGGAATAGATTGCAACTATTTCTGTATATTGGACTAACCACCGAACCAAAATTGACAAGCGTCCGATCTTGCAGTTACCCTGTCCCGGCAAAAATCAACATGTCCCGCCATCTTTCCAACAGTTTCTTAGCGCTGAGGAGCAGTTAATATGACCACTTACACCGGCACATCAGGATTGGATACTTATACCTACGGTTTTGCTTATAGCACCGCGAATATTGACTGGGTCTCGGACAGCAAAAGCGGCAACGGCATTGAAGTCACTTATACTTCTTCGTCTTCGTCGGACGGAAAAGACGGCTCCAGTTCCAGCTCGGGAAGTAAGACCGGATCCAGCTCCGACTCAGGAAGCAAAACTGGGAGCAGCACTAGCACTAGCTCTAGCGCATCGGATATATTTTACGATTATGAACGCATCAGATTCTCCGATTATGAAGTTGCGTTCGATATCGAATGGACCGAAAGTGCGGGCGCTGCGCTTGCTCTGATCAATGCCGGATTTGGCGACATAGACAGCGCGTCCAATCCCGATATCGGACGGTGGATACATACTGCCGACGACTATACCGGTTCAGGCTCGAAATCCGGCAGCGTGGATGCACATGCCCGCGTTGAATCCGTCGCGCAATCGATGCTGGATTATTATGCGCCAGACATTAGCGATGCCAATCTCGTCAATACGCTGTATACGAATGTCGTGGGTGTAACGCCGACAAAAAGCCAACAGGATTTCTACGTTCAATTGCTAGAACAAGGCACCTATACACAAGCCGGTTTATATGCGCTGGCGGCAGAATCGGGACTGAATACCGAAGATTACTATTACGACGACTCAGGCAGCCTGAATCACAATTATTACTACACGCCCTACGTCGACTCAAAAGCCTGATTAAAATAGAACATCCTCCGGGGCAGAATGCGCCGTCTTTCTTGAGTTATTTGATTCTTTAACGCCAAATGATCAAACAAACTCAAAAAGATACTGCATTAGAATTGCTGCATGCCAAAAACTGGAAAGCGCTTGCGGAATTTCTCGACGAACTGCCCGCTGAATTATGGAATAGCAGCACATCGTTCGCAAAAGGCATGCTATCGGCATTCGGCCCGGCACCCTTCAGAAACTTACCGGGCGCGATAGCCGCCATTGAACAAGCCTCGATCCTGGAACCCAGCAACACACGATACCTGACTGTCCTTTCAGAACTCTATTTGCAATCGAAACAATTGCCCATGGCCATGCATGCCGCAACGCTTGCGAGAGCGCTCGCCCGGCAAGATCCGTTAACGGGAATCGCTTTAGGCCGTATTGCATGGACGTGCGGCGAAAGAAATCTTGCTTATCGTGCATTTAACGAAGTATGCCAGCAAATACCCGCCGGCAAATCGCACTTGATCCCATTGCTCAAAACATTAACCTTGTCGTTGGCGCCTTTCTGGCAACAAACCTGCACGGGAAAACGAATCGTTTTGTCGCGAATGACCTCCAGGCATCGAAGTTTCCTGTCTTTCTGCCGCAGCAATCGCGATTTTCAACGTCATTACCATCTTTTTCAGGATCCGAGTCCTGAAGGAATAGAGCGCGATTTGAGAGAGGCGGAACGTTCGCCTTTTGAAACCAAAAAAATTGCCTGGATTATCGAAATGGATGATCGTCCGATCGGATTGGCCTCCCTGGTCGGCATCGATTTTAACAATTCGCGTGCGGAAATTTTGATTGGCGTGCCGGATGAACGCACATTTGGCATAGGTTTGGAAGCAACGCTATTGGCGATGGAATTCGCGTTTTCAACAGTTAAACTATCAAAACTATTCAGCTATGTTTATAGCGACAATCCTGACAGCCAGAAAAATACCCTGCATCTCGGTTTTCGTCAGGAAGGCTTGTTACGATCGCATGTTATTGATCCGGTATCGAAGCAACCGCTGGATCTGTTTGTGAACGGTTGCTTGGCTGATGAATTCTTCCACAATAAAAAACTAATGGCTTTGGCGAATCGCCTGCTCGGACGCATTCCGCAACAACCGGCTAAAGAGCAAACTCAACCGCCGGTACCGGCAAAAACACCGGATGAATTGATTTTACGCATTGCAAGCGCATTGAGCGGCGACAACATCCGTTAGGGAAACGCTGATTAATTGGCTGTACGAGCGAATCACTTTGTTGCGCGGTACTCGCTCCCTCGCCTATCTCGTTGATATGTCTCGGTTGCTGCGCTCCGAGCGCCTCGTGCTTCATCCCGCTCGCCGAATTAATTAGCGTTTCCTTAGGAGTCTGCCGAGCGCCTTCTATGCACCAGATGATACAGCACCGGCACGACCAGCAACGACAGCAACGATTGCGACAGCGTACTGCCGATCATCACCGTGGCCAGCGTGCGCTGCACTTCGGCGCCGGTTCCGGTGCTAAGCGCCATCGGCAGGAAGCCGAGCGATTCCACCCATGTCGTTATCAATACCGGGCGCAGTCGCAACAAGGAGCCGGTGCGGATGGCATCGTCCAGAGAGAAACCTTGTTGCCGTAGATCGCGAATAAAGGTCAACAACACCAAACCGTCCAACACCGCCACGCCGGACATCGCGATAAACCCGACGCCTGCAGAAATGGATAGCGGAATATCCCTCAACCACAAGGCAATGATGCCACCGGTCACGGCCAATGGCACCGCGCTAAACACCAGCAAGCTGTCGCGAAAACTGCCGAGCATGGTGTACAGCAGGAAAAACACCAACAACAGCGCCAGCGGAATGACAATCTGCAAGCGTTCCGCCGCCATGATCAACTGTTCGAACTGTCCGCCCCAGGATAACCAGTATCCCGCCGGAATTTTGACTTGTTTTTCGATGCGTTCTTCCGCTTCCCTGACAAAAGAACCGATGTCGCGGCCCCGGACATTCGCGGTAACCACCACACGGCGTTTGCCGTTTTCGCGGCTGACTTGATTGGGGCCTTTGACAATCTGAAGATCGGCGACTTCGCCTAACGCAACATAGATGGGTGCGGGAACGGCGGGCGCATTCTGGCCGCCAGCCATGTTCAGAACGGGCAGCTTGATCGGCAGCCGTTTGAGCGTTTCGATATCGCCGCGCAAATGCTCCGGCAAGCGAACTTGCAATTCGAAACGCCGATCGCCCTCGAAAATCAAACCGGCAGCTCTGCCGCCGACAGCGATATTGATGACATCTTGCACATCGCTGCCGTTGAGACCGTAACGCGCCATTTTTTCCCGATTCATCTGAATCGACAATACCGGTAATCCTGTGATTTGTTCGATGCGCACATCCGCCGCACCGGGAACGGTTTTGACGATCTTCTCGATCCGTTCGGCCAAATTGAGCATGATGTCGAGATCGTCGCCGAATACTTTGACCGCAACATCCGCACGCACACCGGACAGCAATTCGTTAAACCGCATTTGTATGGGTTGCGTGAATTCGTAGTTGTTGCCCGGCACCTTGCGCACCGCCTGCTCCATTGCGGCGATCAACTCTTCTTTGTTGCGATACTTTCCCGACCATTGGGATTGCGGTTTTATGATGATAAAAATATCCGCCACGCTCGGCGGCATTGGATCGGTCGCGATTTCCGCAGTACCGATCTTGGAAAACACCCGCTCGACTTCGGTAAATTGCTTGATCGTTTCTTCCAGTTCGTTCTGCATGTCAATCGCCGTCGACAGACTGGTGCCGGGAATACGAATCGCATGCAATGCGATATCTTCTTCATCGAGATTGGGAACAAATTCGCTGCCCATGCGCGTGGTCAATAACAGCGAGAGCACGACGATCACTGCGGCGATGGTAACGGTCAATCCTTTATTCGCCATCGCGGTATCGAGCGCAGGCGCATAGATTTTCTTGGCCCATACTACGGCGGCACCTTCTTTTTCCATCATTTTGCCGGAAAGAAACATCGCAACCGCAGCCGGAACAAACGTCACCGACAGAAACACGGCGCCCAATAACGCCAGCAGAACCGTGAAGGCCATCGGATGAAACATCTTGCCTTCCACGCCGGACAAGGCAAATACCGGCAAATAAACCACCATGATGATCAATTGCCCGAACAGCAATGCCTTGCGCACTTCCTTGGATGCATCGAACACCACCTCAAAACGCTCGGCGGAAGTCAATTGCCGCCCCAACCGTTCCTGTTCCAGCGAAAGCCGCCGGATACAATTTTCGACAATGATCACGGCGCCGTCGACAATGATGCCGAAATCGAGCGCTCCCAGGCTCAGCAAATTGGCGCTGACGTTGTTGGTCACCATGCCGCTGATGGTAAACAGCATCGACAGCGGAATAATCAACGCCGTAATCAGCGCGGCGCGCAAATTACCCAGCGCAATGAACAACACCACGATAACCAGCGCAGCGCCTTCCAGCAAATTATTGGAAACCGTGCTGATGGTTTTATCGACCAATGTGGTTCGGTTATAAACAGGAGTTGCGGCAACACCGGCAGGCAGGCTGCGATTGATCTCCGCCAGTTTTTCCGCCGCTGCTTGAGAAACGGTACGGCTATTTTCGCCGATCAGCATATGCGCGGTGCCGAGCACCACTTCCTTGCCGTTCTGCGTTGCCGCACCGGTGCGCAATTCCTTGCCGAGCAATACGTCGGCGACGTTCTTGACGCGTATCGGCACACCCTGATTGCTGCTCAGAATAATCTCTCCGATTTCGGTCAGGTTTACCACCTGCCCCGGCACTCTGACCAAATACTGTTCGCCGCTTTTTTCGATATAACCGGCACCCACGTTGAGATTATTGCGTTCCAGCGCCAGCACCAAGTCCTGCAGCGTTAACCCAAGCGACATCAATTTCTCGGGGTACGGCGTCACATGAAACTGCTTGACGTAACCGCCGACCGAATTGACTTCGGTGACGCCTTTTACCATACGCATGCGCGGCTTGATAATCCAATCTTCTATCTCGCGCAGATCGGTCGGCGTATATAGTGTGCCATCCGGTTTGCGGGCGTCGGCATCGGCATCGACGGTCCACATGAAAATCTCACCCAACCCCGTGGAAATCGGTCCCATTATCGGCACAATCCCGACCGGCAAGCGGCTTCTTGCATCCTGAATCCGTTGACTGACCAATTGGCGCACCAAGTGAATATCCGTGCCATCCTTGAAAATCACGGTGACTTGCGATAATCCGTAGCGCGACAAAGAACGGGTGTATTCCAGATTGGGCAAACCGGACATCGCCATTTCCAGCGGAAAGGTAATGCGCTGTTCGGATTCCAGCGGCGAATAGCCCGGTGCCGTGGTATTGATCTGCACTTGCACATTGGTGATATCCGGCACTGCATCGATGGGCAGCTTCAAATAGTTGTACACGCCCAATGCCGCCATCGCCAACACCGCCGCCAGAACAAATCCGCTTTGATAGATCGACAGCCGTAAAATACGTTCAAACATGATTTTTCCTTGTCGGGTGAACCGGATTAATGATCATGCGTTGCTCCCGCTTTCTCCAAATCGGCCTTAATGGCAAAGCTATTGCCTCCCGCATACTGTTCACCGGCGGTCAATCCTTTCAGTACCTCAACCATTTTGCCGTCGCTGCGCCCCAGCTCCAGCGGACGTGCCTCCAGATAATCGCCATAACGGCCAAATACAACCGCCCAATCGCGCAATGTCTGAATCGCTTGTGTGGAAACGGCAATCGGCACTTCCGTTTCATCGGCCACCAATTCGATATTGACGAACATACCCGGATGCCACCGGCCATCTTCGTTCTCCAGAATAATTCGCGCGGTGGCGGTACGTGTTTGTCCGCCAATCAAAGCGCTCACGAAAGTAACCGTCCCCTCGCCGTCGACATCGGATGCCGCTGCCTTAACGGAAGCTTTTTGTCCGATTCCGACCACGCTCAAATCCTTCGGATAAACCGTAACGGTAGCCCACACGGTCGACATATCGGCGACGGTAAAAATCATCGCATCGTCCTTAAGCGCGGCCCCCATGGCGATGGCTTTGGCAACGATCAATCCGGAAATCGGCGCACGGATTTCATAGCGCGTCAGATCTTTTGCCTGCAATCCCGATTCGGGCCGCACACCCAATGCGCGCAATTTTTCCGAAGCCAGATCGGAGGCGATCCGGGCCTCGTTTAGCGCCAATTGCGCGGCCTGATAATCCTGTTTGGCGGAGATCTTTTCTTCCCATAATTGCTTCTCGCGCTCATGGACAATTTTCGCCAATGCCAGCCGCCGCTGAGCGGCCAGAAACTGACTTTGCAGATCGGCCAGTATCTGGCTTTCGATAACCGCCAGCACATCGCCTTTCTTCACATATTGCCCGTTCTCGTAATTCACTGCGGCCACCACCCCCGGCAAACGCGGCACCACTTGTACGATCCTATCCGGATTCACCACAATTTCACCCGGCAATTTCAAGGTCGATTTGATGGTCGCAGGACCCGCAGTCAGCATTTCAACTCCTATCGTCTTCAACACCGCGTCCGTCATTTCAATCCGCGCTTCCACTTGACTATTGCCCCAGCGAAATGTTTTGCCGTTGCGCTCTGCGGTAATCGCCAAATCGAACGAATGCGGCTCCTCCACCACCTGATCGCCCAACAAATAATCCGCTTCCGGTGTGAATTTAAACAATTGCGCAGGCGCGCCGAGGCGGGATAACGCGATGGCAACGCTGGCAGCGGATGGCGGCAGCGCTTTGCCTTTTTCATATAAATAAATCCGGAATTGCGGCGGCACGCCTCTCTCGAAAATTGTCAATTCCAGCGCAAAATCGCCTTCAACAAACAGCTTGCCGCCTCGCGGCCCTTTGGGATGCTCATCCGCACCGGCGGCAAATTCTCCGGATTCGCCATCCTGTGAAATTGTGGATGATTTATCCACTGTCAGAATCAACCCACCCAATATCGCACCGACAACAATTACAATTGCTATGGGCATCCATCGCGTTTTATCCATTGTTTTATCCTTTTAACTGCGTGGCGACGTCACGCTCTCGATCGGCGCTGCGATCAGGCGTTCGATGTCGTTGACCAAGCGGTGATAATTTGCCAGCGCCCGCACATAGAGCACTTGGTTCTGAAATAAAATACGCTGCGCGTCCAGCATCTCGAGCAGGCCGAATTTTCCCAACTCATAGCCGCGCCGGGTCACATCGAATGCACTGCGGGCGCCGGGAAGAATTTCGTCGCGCAAGATACCGATCTCGTTCCATGCGGCTGACATCGCCTCATACGACTGCGCCAATTCGGTTTTCAAGCGCAACGCCATGGCCGCTTGCTCGTCTTCGGCTTTGCTCACCCGCTGATGCGCTTCTTTGATATTTCCTTGATTGCGGTCGAACAATGGAAGCGGTATTGCCACACTTGCGATGGCCGTATTCCCGCCCAGCAATGCGTAATTGACCACGCCCGCGTTCACGGTCAAATTGGGAATGCGGCGTGTTTGCTCAACCTCGAGCAGAGCCTTGCGGTGCTCGATATTTTTCAGTGCCCGGAGCGCCAGCGGATTCTCCATTACGCGTTCTTGCAATAGCTGAAAATCCGGCGGCGCAATCGAAATTTCCAAACTCCCCAGCGCCTGGCCAAACTGCGGCATAGCGCTATCCCACAGCAATGCCAGCCGCTTGCGGGCCGAAATTAAGTCGCGCTGCGCTTGCTCAAATTCGATACGCGCGGCGGACAAACCTACTTTGGCTCGAGTTTCCTCAATCGGCGGCACTTTCCCGGCTTTCACCCGTAACATCACGGTATCGACTACTTGCTGCGCGAGCCGTCGGGTTTCTTCGGCAAGCTTTACCCGCTCCTGACCGGCGACCACTTCGGTAAACACATTTGCCACCCGGGCGATAATTTCCACACGCCGGAATTCGTAATCGATAGCAGCCAACTGTTCGCCCAGCAAAGCGGCATTTACCCGCGCCACGCGCTTGCCGCCCAATTCGATCAGTTGACCTATCCGTATCGTGGTGGTTTGCTGCGTCACTTCCTTAGCCACCGACTCCGACGAGTTGACGTCACCTTGCAGCCTCCCGATGTTCCCGGCATTCTCGACATTGACTGAAACCTCCGGGTTTCTCAATAATCCCGCTTGCAAGGTTGCGCCTTCCAACGCTCGCATTTCAGTGGCGAATGCGGCCAATTCCGGATTGCGCATCAACGCCAATTCAATCGCATCGCGCAACGTCAAATTACCCTTCGCCTCATTGGCATCCGAGGCCAAAGTATTGCGCCTGGCTTCGGGGAGAATCGTGGAAATACCGAAAGCATCCGCGCGCACCATGACCGGCGAAATGAAACTGGCTAACAAAATAGCAATAACTGCCAGGATAGGAAGTTTTGGCGGTATCCCATAGCAATTTGCCATGAACCACTCGTTCAACTTCATGAAACGCCTCCGCATAACTTAAACTCGACAATGCACCGGCTCCAGTTGGAATCGGCGCATGGATACTGTGGATCGAGAATCCACAATCTCAAAAATTAACTTCGGTTTAAGCGATGTAACGCGGCGGACGCAGCGGCAAGTCCGGAATAATATCCAGAAAGATCACGGACACATAAGCCACCCGTATTTCGGCAGCTATCAGGTCCGGCAGTTGCGGGAAAGAAAAAAAGAAAAACGGCTGATATTGTCCAGCCGAATGCAGACATAAATGCGTCGCCGCATCCAATTCGACACCGTCCCACGAAGCATTGTTGCGATGCATTTCCAAATGCTGGGCCGGGTCTGCGGAAAACGAATAACGGATATGATCCAACTCATGCGCAAACACTTCGCTGCGAAAAGACATACTCAACCCGTTCGTCAGAATACTGACTACCAGCAACGCAATCATCGAATAAACGGGGTATCGGCGCATGAAGCTACATAACAAACTGTGATTTCAACGACAAGCAATAATTTCATACTATACCGGAATTTGCAATTTCGAGATGCATAAAATTACGGAGACGCTGATTCATTCGGCGCACGAGATAAAGCGCGAGGCGCACTCCGCTTCACTTTCTTTATTCATTCATTTGACATAATCATGGAAGATATGCTTGAATACCGTTACCAATTTCGAATAAGGAGCGATTCAAGCATGTCAAATCATGGCGGAAAAAGAGAAAATGCCGGCAGGCCGCGCGGACAAGGTAAATTCGGCGAACCGACGACAACCATGCGAATACCGCAAAGCCAGACGGCCACCGTTAAAAATTTCCTGGAAGCTCTGCAACGCAAAAGAGCAAACGGCAATCATGGCACCATCAATGCAAATGCCGAAGTGGATGAATTTTTAATTCCCAAAATCAGCGATCAGCCAACCTTGTTGCCGCTTTTTTCCACCAAAGTGGCGGCAGGACTCCCCAGTCCGGCGGACGATCATGTCGAGAAAAACCTTGATGTCAGTGAATTTCTAATCGATCACGCCGCATCGACATTCTTTGTCACCATCAAGGGAGAATCGATGATCGATGTGGGTTTAGTGCCAGGCGACAAAGTTGTCGTCGACAGATCCAAAATACCGGTCATCGGCGACATTGTACTTGCCGTAGTGGATCGTGAATTCACCATCAAAATCCTCGATTACGGCGCGAACAAAATGCCAAGACTTATGCCGGCCAATTCATCGGGCGCTTACAGACCTATTTACATTCGCCCGGACACGCAGTTTGAAATTTTTGGTGTCGTAATAGGATCGTTTCGCCGTTTCAAATAAAATTCCCGCTGGAAATATTTCACCGGCTGAGGAGGGTGTAAATAATTTTGTGTAAATGGCCATTTAGCAGGAAACTGCTTATATACTTTTTTGGAGTAAAAAATGACCACACGCAAACCCCTACCAACCGATTTAATTGATAGCCTGCTGGCTGATTACAAAAAGCCGGAAG
>SXJH01000151.1 GCA_005779435.1 Nitrosomonas sp.
AATGGCGACGCGTTGGCGCTGGCCACCGGAGAGGGTGACGCCGTGTTCGCCGACATGGGCGTCGTAGCCGGTGCGGCCTTTGATGTCCCGCAGCGACAAAATAAATTCATGCGCCTGCGCTTGTTTTGCGGCTTGGATCAGTTGTGCATCGCTGGCATCGGGTCTGCCAAACAGGATGTTGTCACGAATCGAGCGGTGCAATAACGAGGTGTCCTGCGTCACCATCGCGATGTTGGCGCGCAGGCTGTCTTGGGTAACCGACCGGATATCCTGCCCGTCAATAGCGATACTGCCTTGCTGCACGTCATAGAAACGCAGCAGCAAATTGACGAAAGTGGATTTCCCCGCGCCCGAGCGCCCGACAATTCCCACTTTCTCGCCAGCGGCAATGGTTAAATCCAGGTCATCGAAAATACGCCGCTGCGATTGCTGATCCGAATGGTAAGAAAAACAGACCCGGTTGAATTGGATTGCGCCATGCGGCACTTGCAATTCCTTGGCGTCCGGCGCGTCGGTAACGCGTTGCGGCTTGGAAATGGTATTGATGCCGTCTTGCACCGTACCCATATTTTCAAACAGCGTGTTGACTTCCCACATGATCCAATGCGACATGCCGGTCATGCGGATCGCCAGGCTCATCACGATTGCGATGGCACCGGGGCCGATCACGCCTTGCAGCCAGATATAAATTCCCAATGCGCCGGTGCAAAACACCATCAGCATGTTGATGATCCAGACGCTGAAATTCAACCCTGTTCCCAAGCGCATTTGCGGATATACCGTCGCCATGAATTCTTCCATTCCGGCGCGGGCGTATGCGGATTCGCGTCGGCTTCCGGAAAAAAGTTTGAGTGTCAGGATATTGGTGTAACTGTCGACGATCCTGCCGGTCATCAGCGCCCGCGCATCCGCTTGCAGCGTGGAGACCCTTTTGAGGCGCGGCACGAAATACGACAGGATGCCGATATATAAAACGAGCCAAATCAGCAACGGGATGCATAAATAGGGGTCGGCATTGATGACCAGCAATAACGTGGTTGCCAAATACACCGCGACAAACAGCATCACATCGAGCAGCTTCAGCACCGTTTCGCGCACCGCCAGCGAAGTTTGCATCACTTTGGTGGCGATTCTCCCGCTGAATTCATGCTGAAAAAACGCATAACTTTGACTGAGCAAATAGCGGTGCGATAGCCAACGCACGCGCATGGGAAAATTACCCATCAAGGTTTGATTGATCACCAGCGCGTGCAGCAGCACCAATAGCGGAATCACGATCAAAATCAAGACCGACATGCTGAGCAGAGCGGGCCATTCGCTGTCGATGAAGTTGTCGATTTTCTTTTCGGCCAGCCAATCGACCAGTTGACCGACCACGCTGTAGAGCAAAGCTTCGCTGATTGCCAGCAGCGTGGTTAGAAGCGCCAATAGGGCAAGATAGGGCTCGATACCCCGGATATAGTGGCGGCAGAATCGATACAACCCCTGCGGCGGTTCCGCCGGATGTTCCGGCGGGTAAGGATCGATAAAGCGTTCGAAGAAACCAAACATATCCGGTTAGCTGCCGCTGAGTTGTTCGAAGATCCTGAATCCCGCGACATAGGTGCCAATCGCCGAACCCAGTGTGGAGAGAATGAAAATCAGCAAAATGCGCGTTACCTGATTGCTCCACCATCCCTTGAGCGTGGTGGTGTCTTTCCTGAGCCGGTTGAAATCGCCCACTTTGGGCTTGCGCAAATAAGTTTCCACGCCTGCAACGACCATTCCGGCGCCAATGGTCGGATTGAGCGATGTCAGCGGCGCGGCCAAAAAAGCGGTCAGAATCGAAAGCGGGTGCGCAAAAGCAATCGCCGCGCCAAGTGCGGACAATCCGCCGTTGATAACGATCCAATCCACCACCATCGCCGTGCCGAGCTCCGGGCTGCGCATAAAACCGACGGCAAAACCGCTTAGAATCAGTGCAACGATCAGCCAGGGAATCCATTTGAGCCATTGCGACGATGGCGGGATGGTATCCAGTTGCGCAATTCTTTCGTCGGGGTCGGCGATGCTTTGCGTTTCCAGATGCCGCGCCATGCCATTCAGGTGTCCGGCGCCGATAACCGCGAGGATATGCCGGTAATTGTTTTCATTGCATTCCTTGATAAGGCGGGAAGACATGTATTCATCCCGCTCGCTGATCAGCGGATGAAAAAGATCCTGCTCATTTTCGGCAAACTGCGAGAAAGAGCTTTCCAGTACGTCGCCTTCCTTGAGTTTTTCAATTTCTTCTTCGCTGAATTTTTCCTTGCTGATGACGCTTTCGATCAATCCCGCAAACAGAACGAAACGCTTCCACCACGGCACATTGCGATAAATTCGTTTCATCGTGGTGCCGATCTCGCGGTCGATCAATATCACCGGCAATTTGGCGGCTTGCGCATCCTTAATCGCAACGCGCATTTCCGCACCGGGTTCGATATCGAACTGCTCCGCCATGCGCTGCTGGAATGCGCCTAATGCCAGACTGGCCGCCACCATGCTGGCTTGCCCTTTTTTGATCACCTGGAA